>VGML01000204.1 GCA_016866415.1 Bacteroidota bacterium
AATTGGAATTCCCGGGATGTTTACATTTTTCAACTCTTCAACGCTATCGAATGCTACAGAAACGAATAGGCTCCTTCAAAAAAGCTTGCCATCTGATAAATCTGTTGTGCTAGTCACCAATTTTATGCATAGCCCTGAATTGCCGGGTGCGAATATTCAGATTGAAAGTTCTCAAATAAAAAAGTGCAAATTCCCATATGAATTGCAAATTGAAGTTTCAGAAAACCACATAAATGTTCAGTTTATAGCAGAAGAGAAAAATCCAATATCAGAAGAAAAATCAATTAAGCTTTTCAAGAATTTGGATAAACTTTTAGAATTAAAATCATTTGATGCAATTTTTCAAATGAATGAGATACCAAAGATTCAATTTGATGATTTTGACTTTTAATGCGAGAGGACTTAAAAAACATAGTTGAACAACTAGCCATAAAAGGTATCAGGACTGCTGGCGGACAGCAATGGGATGATGTTATGGGCTTAATGCAAAAGCTTGTCGCCGAGTATATTGACGTTCCTAAAGTTGATTCTTGGACTGACACTAAAGGCGTCGAATACCGAAATTTTTCATGTATTTTCAAAGGAAAGTCATCGAAAAAAATAGTAATTGGAGCCCATTACGACACATTTGAAGAAACTCCAGGCGCGGACGATAACGGTTCAGCAGTGGCTGTTTTACTTTGCTTAGGAAAATTATTGACTCTTGAACAAATTGAACTCCCCCACTCCATCGAATTGGTTTTTTACGCATGCGAGGAACCACCTTTTTTCGGGACAGAAGGAATGGGGAGCTTTCATCACGCCCAAACCTGCAGCAAGGAAAACACAGAACTAATGATTTGCTTAGAAATGGTTGGGTTTTTCTCAGAAGAAAAAGGAAGTCAAGATTATCCGTTTTTACCACTTAAATGGATTTATGGCTCAAGAGGAGATTATTTAATGGTGGTTTCTAATTTAAAATCTGTCGGCAAATTGAATAAATTTTGGAAAAAGCTGAAATCATCTTCCTTATCCTACAAGCGATTCATTTCACCTTTTAAATCATACGGAATGGATTGGTCAGATCACCGAAATTATTGGTCACGTGGAATCCCTGCCATTATGATTACCGATACATCCGTCTTTAGAAATGCAAATTACCACCAATTAACTGATACGCCCGATACGCTGGATTACGATCGAATGGAAAAGTTAACGAGAGATTTGCTAAAGTTATTGTGACAGATGATTCTTTTAACTAAATTCACCTTTGATACCTAATTTTTTTTCTTCTCATGTCACTTTCCCCATCAGAACTTGCAGAATTGTTGTTTGACCAAAACCATCAAGATTTAGTAACACATGTTTTGGAGGAACATAAAGATTTATTAGATCCTACTCAAAATAAGGTATTTATCTCGCGCTTCGCATACATGAAGCACGCAAAAACTAAGAAAGCTGAGGAACATTTTATTACCAATCTGGATGCATTTAATGAATCAGCCATACTTGCTCATGCTTCATTAGGATCGCGCATTCAGCAAATGCAATTAGAAGTTAAACATTTACAAGAAAAATGGAAAAACAAACAAATCGATTTTGAAAATGACGAGCTTCACAACGATTTTCAGCGCATTATCTTTAAAAAAACAAAAATGCTTTTGTCTGAGTTCTCCAAAAAACTCATGAATAGCATAGGGGATGAAATTGTTTTGTCTCAAGGAAATTTAAAAGACAGACTCAATCCATCTTACTTTATTCGCTGGAAATTTTATTTCACCTATTCCTTAAATAGTTCAAAATACACGGAAAAAGAAACCAGAGACCGCTCCTTAAAGGAGGACCGATCCAGAATAAGGAAATGTATTATATCCATGCGTTCTCGCATACCACAGAATGATAAAGCGCATATTTCCTTTCAACTAGGTCGTAAAAAAACGAAAGAAGCTATTGTTTATCTCCAAAAAGATTTTAAAACTTGGAAGCTAACCTACAAAAAATCCGATGAAACTGGTTGGCATCTCGATACCAAATCGGATCGGTTTAATTTGTTTAGCAAATAAAAGTAAGAATAGAATTAAGCACTTTCGTAAACCCAACAGGTCTTTAAACAACAAAACCCCTTTGATAATCAAGAGGTCTCGGTTTTTCAGTGATTCCGCTGGGATTCGAACATATTTTTCTTAACTCAATTAAATAATATTAAAAAAACTTACTATATCCCAATATTTAAAGGATTTTAAAGAGATTAAATATTTTAAATAGAATGGTATTTGCTTAAAATATCCTATATCATTTTAATATTTTGGTCAAAATATGCTCAAATTTAATAATAATTAATAACTTTATTCAATGAAAGGAATTAAAGTTGTTGTTCATGACAATATCAAAAGCAATCGATAATCAAATGGTTAAAGATTTTATTAAAAAAGACCCTAAAAATTACTACAATGAATATTCAAAACTTTGGCAAACCTATACAAAGATTAAGAACGAAATACCTGTAGATTAAAAGGGCCGGCTCTTTTTTTAATAAAAAATAATTATTTTCGAACACTCATTGTAACTTCTAAACTTATATATATGAATTTACGCGCTCCCCTATTTTTTATGTTGTCACTAATATCGTTGGTTTGTTTTTCGCAATACCCAGCTACAAATACTATGATTAATGATGTAAAAGCTCAAAATACAGTTGAGTTTGTAACTATTACACCTATAGGTTCATGGAGTATGTTTCATGATAAAGTACCCAATTGGCAGCAACCTGACGCTTGCAGGCACGAGGTTAATATAATAGGGAAAAAGAATGTTGATGGTAGCTTTTGGACGTATAAAGCGCTTGCTATATATCACAAAGTTGGAAGTGGATTTACGTTTAACCGATTATTTATTATTGAGGATGCAACAAAACTCAACGGATTAAACTTACCTGATAATAATTATTTCCTTAAAATATTTATGGATAAATTAGAAAACAGAGATAACATGTTTATGGCTACAAATTACGAGATGAAAAATGCTACGGCATTTTATAGTTTTGAAATTAAAGAAACTCCTGTTGTTTCTGGTACAGGAAGCTCTCAATTCGTTGAATTTGTCGTTGAAGTTTGTTTGGATTTGCCCAACGGTATGCAAATTGAGAAAAAAATAGTACCCATTAAAGTTAGAGCTAAAAAAATAGGTGAGGAGTTTGTTTTTCAGCATGCACTAAAGAAAAATGATGGCAAAGTGATTGAAATGAAAGAATTTGAAACTTCAGATGATGTTAATAAGTTGCAAAAGTATGGATCGAGTGATAAAACACTGAATGATTTTTTGATAAAAAAGGAATAACAGATTATTTAATTTTCGATATGAATCATTTGTAATTTGGCTTTTTGTTTTAATTCTTTCCGTTTATAAAATTCTAGAATCAGAAAAGGAAGTAATAGTAAATCACACAATAAAGCACTGATCAGAGTAATTGTTATAAGAAGCCCGATGATGAATACACTTTGAAAAGAGGAAGTAATCATACCTGCAAAACCCATACTTAAAAGGAAAATCCGTTGTCAATAACTTATTTCAATACAACTGGTGAAATTAAAAAAATTATTCTCAATCCTGGAACTCAAAATAAGTGGGTTATTAGCCAAAAACAACGAAAGTCTAATGGTCGATTATTTGATTATGAAATAATTGAAGAAAAGTTCAACAGTAATGGCGATATAACCTACAAAAAACAAACAAATAAATTTAAAACAAGAGAAGAAATTGAACGATTTGAATATAATAATCGCACGGTGTCAAAAAAAATAGTCGAGGTTAAAAAAACTTTTTAAAATAAAAAACCCCTTAATAATAAAGGGGTTAAAGTATTCTTGGTGATTCCGCTGGGATTCGAACCCAGGGCCCATACATTAAAAGTGTATTGCTCTACCAGCTGAGCTACGGAATCGTATTCTTTAAAACGGGTGCAAATATACGGTTTATCTTTAATTTAAACAATTATTAATCCTTAATTTTGAAATAAATTTTTGATGAATTAAATCAAATGTTTGAAAATCAAGATATAAACAAGAATCACAAACTTATCTTCCTTATTGGTTATATGGGTTCCGGGAAATCCACACTCGGCAAGAAGCTCGCTGACAATATTAATTATGATTTTATCGATAGTGATTTATGGATTGAAAAAGAACAAGAGATGAGTATTAA
>VGML01000205.1 GCA_016866415.1 Bacteroidota bacterium
AATTACCCAACTTCTAAATATTCATTTCAGGAAACACCATTGGATCATTTCTTGACTATTGGTGCTTCTACCAAGGATAAAGATGCGTTGGTTGCATCGTTTTCGAACTTTGGGCAAACGGGCGTTGATGTTTTCGCTCCAGGATTAGAAATTTATAATTCTGTACCGCAAAGTGCATATCAAAACCTTCAAGGAACATCAATGGCAGCTCCAATGGTCGCAGGTGTTGCAGCTATGTTAAAATCGTATTTCCCGACTTTATCAATGAAGGAAATTAAAGATGCCATCCTTTCTACAGTTGTTAAATATACCGTTGATGAATTCGCGACAAAGTCAGTTACTGGTGGAGTTGTAAATGTTTACAATGCAGTAAAGGCTTGCCAAAAATTGGAAAGTTCTAGAAAATAAAATATACAAATCGGAAATGCAAAATTGGGAAATTCTCGGTTTTGCATTTTTTATTTTTCGAAGATGAAATCAAGATTATTATTGGTACTCGGATTCATTTTGTCTGCAGAAATATCTTTCGGACAAAAAGAGGAAATTAAGTTAAACGAATTGATTGATCAATGGCACATCAGTGCAGCGAAAGCTGAGTTCAATAATTACTTTGATGCTACATCGGATAATTTCATTTTTCTTGGAACTGCGCCGGGTGAGCGTTGGGATAAAAAAGAGTTTCAATCTTTTTGTAAACCATATTTTGACAAAGGAAAAGCGTGGGATTTTAAACCTTCGAATCGCAAATGGAATTTTTCTAAAGACAAGAAAATAGCTTGGTTTGATGAAGACTTGGATACCTGGATGAAAGGTTGCCGTGGAAGTGGGATTTGCACGCTCGAAAAAGGCAAATGGAAAATCGCTTATTACAATTTGACTGTGCTCATTGAAAACGAGAAAATTAAAAAGTTCATTGAGCTGAGAGAAGAGTAATGTTTGTAAAAGAAAATACCATTTCTGCTGCAAGGTCTTATTTTAAAGATCGTCTTCAAAATCAATTCTCTGAAAGTGAACTTAAATCGATGTGGAAACAATTGATTTGCAAACGATTCGAATGGAGTGATTCTGAATTTCTTTTATCTTCTGAAAATCGTTTATCAGAATCGGACTTGCTCTATGTTCGATCATTCGTGAAGCGATTGCAAGATAACGAACCATTTCAATATATTTTAGGTGAAACGACATTCTGTGGCCTATCTATTTTATGTGATTCCCGAGCATTAATTCCGCGACCAGAAACTGAAGAACTAGTAAGCTGGATTTCAGAACTTACTGATGTTAATTCTATCATTGATATCTGTTCCGGTTCCGGTTGCATTTCGCTTGGTTTGAAATCACATTTTTCAAATGCAAAAGTTTCTGGTGTGGATCTTTCTGAAGAAGCAAATAATTTGGCGGAAACCAATGCCATTCGAAATAAGTTATCCGTTGATTTTTACATAGCTGATGCATTGGATTTGAATTCCGATTTTTGGAAAAACATGGATTCTGTCGATTTAATCGTATCGAATCCACCATACATTACCTTGGATGAAAAAATGCTTATGAATCCCAATGTATTGGACTACGAACCGCACTTAGCTTTGTTTGTGCCAAATGATTCAGCCATCATTTTTTACGAGCGAATTGCGAAGTTGGCCTTACAAAAGTTGAATCAAAAAGGGTCTCTGTTTTTTGAATTAAATCCTGATTTTGCTGATGATGTAGTCAAAATGTTGAAAAATCTAGGTTTCGGAAATATTGAATTGAAGAATGATTTGCAAGGAAAAAAACGCATGTTAAAAGCTCAAAAAGTGTAATTTTATAGTATGAATGCTGAGCAAGCAAAAATCGAAATTGAGCGACTTACGGATTTGATTCATCATCATAATTATTTGTATTATGTGGACAGCAATCCCGAGATTTCCGACTATGATTTTGATATGCTTTTACTCAAACTTCAAGAACTTGAAAAGGAATTTCCACAATTTGCATATGATAACAGTCCAACCAAACGAGTAGGAGGAGATATTACCAAGAAGTTTGAAACGGTTGAACATCGTTTCCCCATGCTTTCGTTAAGCAATTCTTATTCGGAAGAAGAAATTGTCGATTGGGTTAATCGCGTTAAAAAAATCATTGATGAAGAGATCGAATATGTCTGCGAACTGAAATACGATGGTGTTGCTATTGGTATTCGTTACGAAAATGGTCAATTAACTCGAGCAGTAACCCGAGGCGATGGAGAAAAAGGGGAAGATGTTACCAACAATGTGCGCACAATTCGTTCCGTTCCTTTGAAGTTGAAGGGCGACTTCCCGGAAGATTTTGAAATTCGTGGTGAGATTTTCATGCCACAAAAGCAATTTCAAAAGTTGAATTCTGAGCGCGAAGAAATCGGAGAAACGCCTTTTGCGAATCCAAGAAATACAGCCTCTGGAACATTGAAATTGCAGGATTCTAAAATTGTCGCAGAACGTGGACTTGATTCATATTTATATGGACTTTATGGCGTAAATCACAATCTGAAAGGTCATTTCGAAGCGGTCAATGAGGCTGGAAATTGGGGTTTTAAAGTTCCGTCGGTAAAAAATCGTTTCATCGAAAAAACGAATTCCATTGAGGGAATTATGGATTTTATTCATTATTGGGATAAACAACGTGAAAACCTCGAATTTGAAATTGATGGAATTGTTCTTAAAGTTAATTCGTATTCTCAACAGCAAAAATTAGGTTTTACAGCCAAGTCACCGCGTTGGGCGATCGCATTTAAATTCAAAGCGAATCGAGTTGAAACGAAATTGTTGGAAGTAACCTATCAAGTCGGTAGAACTGGAGCAATCACGCCTGTCGCGAATTTGGAACCTGTTTCGCTTGGTGGAACGACCGTTAAACGTGCATCATTGCACAATGCGGATCAAATTGAAAAATTGGATTTGCATCAAGGAGATTTCGTTTTTGTGGAAAAAGGAGGTGAAATCATTCCCAAAATTGTTGGTATTAACGAGCAAAAAAGAACTGAATCGAATTTGAAAATTGAGTTTATTGTAGACTGTCCAGAGTGTCAGACAAAATTGATTCGTAGAGAAGGAGAAGCTCAACATTATTGCCCGAATGAGAATTTCTGTCCACCACAAGAAAAAGGTCGAATCGAACATTTTATTAGTCGAAAAGCTTTGAATATTGATGGTCTTGGTGTTGAAACGATTGATTTGCTTTATTCTAAGGGCTTGATTCGTAATTGCGCTGATTTATACGAAATAACATTTGAGCAAATTGTCAGTTTAGATCGTATGGCTGAAAAATCGGCAGATAATCTTTTGAAAAGTATTGAAATTTCCAAAGAAATTCCATTTGAGCGCGTTTTATTTGGCTTGGGAATTCGGTTTGTTGGGGAAACAGTTGCTAAAAAACTGGCAAAGCAATTCAAGAATATTGATTCGATCATTTCTGCTTCTTATGATGAATTGATTCAAACCGAAGAAATTGGTGAAAAAATAGCCATTTCAGTGCAACAATATTTTTTAGAAGAATCGAATTTGGAGATCATAAATCGATTAAAAAATAAAGGTTTGTGGTTTCAAATTCGCGAAAAAGAAAAATTATCTGCTATATTAGAGGGCAAAACGATTGTTGTGTCTGGTACTTTTGAAACCTTTTCACGAGACGAACTTAAGGAACTGATTGATAGAAATGGAGGAAAAAATGGTTCTTCTGTTTCTGGTAATACGGATTACTTAGTTGCAGGAGTTAACATGGGCCCAGCAAAATTGAAAAAAGCTACCGATTTAGGTGTTAAGATTATAAGTGAAGATGAATTTATCAAACTCATAAGTTCATGAGAGAAAAAAATATTTGGAATGCGACACGATCCTTGTTGATTGTATTTAATTATGAGGATGATGAGCAATTGAATGGCTTTAGAAAGTCGTTAGATAAAATGTTGAACGTTAGTAACGTAGATCGACTTATAATCGTTGTTAACATTGCTAAAGAAGTAGATAAAAATACACTTCCACCACATTTTTTAATTTATTACAATTCTCCAAATGATTACTCTTTTTGGGGCAAAATGAAAGATGTGCAATTGGAATCCGAATTAAAGCGCGATTATGACGTAATGATTTGGTTTGGAAATGTTGATCAGCCAATTT
>VGML01000206.1 GCA_016866415.1 Bacteroidota bacterium
TTATTGGAGTACGGAAAATCATTGGCAATGGGCGACCAATCCAAATCCTCGAGAAAAAGCCTCTTTTCTTGCGGAAAACATTTTACCGATTCAAGAAAGTGGTCAATTAAAATTTATCAACCGAACTGGTGATTTCACTCAAATTGCTTTTCCAAATATCGATGTGCTTTTCGTTGATGGTCATACGGAATCGATGATGATACCACATATTCAGTACAAGGGAAAAACCATTGTCTTTATGGCGGACTTACTCCCAAGTGTTGGTCACATTCCCCTACCCTACGTAATGGGATACGATACGAGACCTTTAATTACACTTGATGAAAAAGCTAAATTTCTAACTGCTGCTGCTTCCAAAGAATATGTATTGTTCCTTGAGCACGATAGCGTGAATGAATGTTGTACTTTACAAGAAACGGAAAAAGGAATTCGATTGAAGGAAACATTTTCATTTGATTCGCTTTAAATGAAATCACCAAAAGAAATTGTAGAAACAATGATGCGCTCGGACGCATTTAGTAAATGGCTTGGAATTGAACTAATTTCAATCGAAAAAGGATTTTGTTCTTTATCATGTGTTGTTAAATCCGACATGCTGAATGGTTTTCACATCGCTCATGGTGGAATTAGTTATTCAATTGCAGATTCTTGTTTAGCTTTTGCTTCAAACTCCTATGGATTGCACTGCGTGAGTATAGAAACTTCTATTTCTCATATTAAAAAGGTGGTTTTAGATGATCATTTAACTGCTACCTCTCGCGAAATTTCTAGAAACAAAAAAACAGGAATTTATGAAATTAGTATCCATAATCAAAATAATGAGTTGATAGCTATGTTCAAAGGAACCGTATACATTTCAGAGAAACACTGGTAAAATTAAAATTCTTTGAATTCATTTTTATTTTCTATGCACGCATAACTATTTTTATGTAACTTCGTTCTTGTGAGCGAAGAACAAAAAAAAAAAATATTAATCGATTTCACCATTCGTCATGCTTGGCATCGCATCTCAAGGATGTACAATCAAAAGGCTCAAATTCACGGGATAACAATGTCCTGTGGTTTTATAATGATGATGGTAAAAAAAGAAGGAACTCCCAGCACAAAACTTGGTCCAATGATGGGAATGGAGCCAACGTCTCTTTCGCGAACACTTAAATTAATGGAGGATGAAGGATTTATTCATAGAAAGGAATCCGAAAAAGACAAACGACAAGTTCTGATCTTTTTAACTGAAAAAGGCATCGATAAAAGAAGAATCATTCGAAGTTCTCTCTTGTCCTTCAATGAGGAATTAGAAAGAAAAATTAGTCAGAAAGACTTGCAAGGGTTTCACAAAGTAATGAATGCCTTGGACACCTTAATGGAAGAAATTGAAAAAGAACAAAAATAAACACCATGAATAAACACATTAGAAAAGTAGCCGTTCTAGGTTCAGGAGTAATGGGATCTCGTATCGCTTGTCATTTTGCTAACATAGGTTGTGAAGTCCTATTATTGGACATTGTTCCGAGAGAACTAACACCTGATGAAACCAAAAAAGGTTTAACACTTGAATCCAGAATAGTGCGAAATCGAATCGTTGATAGTGCCTTACAATTTGCATTAAAATCGAACCCCTCGCCTATTTACAGAAAATCATTTTCTTCCCTCATTGAAACTGGTAATTTTGATGATGACTTATCCAAAATTTCCACTTGCGATTGGATTATAGAGGTTGTAATCGAGCGTTTGGACATCAAACAACAACTATTTGAAAAAGTTGAAAAATTCAGAACTTCTGGAACCCTTATCTCTTCAAACACCTCTGGAATTCCAATTCATTTGATGACGGAAGGAAGAAGCGAAGATTTCAAAGCTCATTTTTGTGGAACACATTTCTTCAATCCTCCCCGTTATTTGCAATTATTAGAGATAATTCCAACTCCCCATACTAAATCGGAAATAATCGATTTCTTGATGGATTACGGTATGCGATTTTTGGGAAAAAAGACTGTTTTATGTAAAGATACCCCAGCATTTATTGCTAACCGAGTTGGTGTTTATTCGATTATGGCTCTTTTTCACGCAGTGAAGGAATTAGGACTTACAGTTGATGAAATAGATAAATTATCAGGGCCTGTTCTCGGTCGACCAAAATCAGCAACTTTTAGAACATGTGATGTTGTTGGACTTGACACCTTGGTTCATGTGGCTAATGGGTTGAAAGCAAATTGTCCAAATGATGAAGAGAAACAGTTATTCGAACTTCCTGACTACATTTCAAAAATGGTTGAAAATGGTTGGTTAGGTTCTAAATCTGGACAAGGGTTCTATAAAAAATCTAAAGATGAAAATGGCAAAAAACAGATCTTATCCTTGGATTTAAATACATTGGAATACAAAGTTTCAGAAAAAGTGAAATTCCCGACCTTGGAAATGGCTAAACCTATTGAAGATTTGAAGCAACGAACGAAAATGCTTTTGATGGGAATGGACAAAGCTGGACAGTTTTACAGACAAATTTTCGGAGGTTTATTTGCTTACGTTTCAAACCGCATTCCAGAAATATCGGATGATTTTTACAAAATTGACGATGCCATAAAAGCAGGATTTGGATGGGAACTTGGACCTTTTGAAACATGGGATTTGCTTGGAATGGATCAAGGATTGAAATTAATTAAGGACCAAAATAAAAATGTTGCTGCTTGGGTTGAAGAGATGAAATCAACCGGACTTACGTCTTTCTATAAAACTGAGAAAGGGAAACGGTTATATTATGATATTTCATCGAAATCATATAAAATAATTCCAGGAACTGAACATTTAGTGCAGTTGGATTCATTAAGAGATGAAAATAAGGTATGGGGGAACTCTGACACAACTATTGTTCACCTTGGTGATGGAATCCTGAATCTTGAGTTTCATACAAAAATGAATTCGATTGGAGGCGGCGTAATCGAAGGTATGAATAAAGCAATGGATTTAGCTGAAAATGAATATAAGGGTCTCGTGATTTCAAATACAGGACAAAACTTTTCTGCAGGAGCCAATGTGGGAATGATTTTCATGATGGCGGCTGAGCAAGATTTTGATGAATTAAATTTTGCTGTCAAAGCTTTTCAGGATGCGATGATGCGAGTTCGTTATTGTAATGTACCCGTAATTGTTGCTCCTCATAATTTGACACTCGGAGGAAGTTGTGAAATGTGCATGCATGCAGACAAAGTTGTTGCTCATGCTGAGTCATACATTGGACTGGTTGAATTTGGAATTGGCGTAATCCCTGCTGGAGCAGGAACAAAAGAATTCGCAAAACGACTTTCGGACGAGCTAAAATCGGGAGACATTAAGATGAACCGTTTGCGTGAACGATTTTTAACCATAGGTCAAGCCAAAGTATCTACATCTGCTTTTGAAGCCTTTGATTTAGGCTATTTGCGTGAAGGAATTGATGAAGTGATAGTTAGTCGTGATTTTCAACTTACCAGAGCAAAAGCTGCTTGCCTTGAATTAGCTAACAAAGGATATGTTGCTCCCAAAAGAGGAAAGAACATCACTGTTGTCGGCCAGGAAGGTTTGGGAATCGTTTATGTGGGTGCAAATTCCATGCTATCCGGAAATTACATGTCGGAGCATGATAAAGTAATCTCTGAAAAATTAGGGTATGTGCTTTGTGGAGGTGACTTATCTGAAAATACAGTTGTAAGCGAACAATACTTATTAGACCTAGAACGGAAAGCATTTGTGGAATTATGTGGAGAACGCAAAACGTTAGAACGTCTTGAGAGCTTGGTAAAGAATGGAAAAATATTGAGAAATTAATTTTTTACTGAATCTCTTGTATTTCTCAAAAGATTACTTAATTTTGTTATCGATTTTAACGAAAGCATACACGTTTTTGAATTTCGCTGTTGCGAAAGTCTGAAAGGATAAAAAAACGGTTTGGTAGTTCAGTTGGTTAGAATACCTGCCTGTCACGCAGGGGGTCGCGGGTTCGAGTCCCGTCCAGACCGCACAGTTAAAAGCGTTAAACCCTTGTAAATCAATGACTTACAAGGGTTTTTTTATGTCCAAAAAACCCATCTGTAAAACAATCTGTAAAACATTTTAACATTGGGA
>VGML01000207.1 GCA_016866415.1 Bacteroidota bacterium
TCTCTCAAGGAAATGAGTTTAGTTATCCGAAAAATTACCAGAAGAATGTGATTTGGTACAATCCCATTACCAATTTTTATTTCACATGTATAGGGTTGTTGTCAGGACAAATTAAATGGAGAGAATTAACACAAAATAAAGGAAAAAAAAGGGTAAATGCATTATTTCTAAAAGATGATTGGAAGCCCTTTTTTGCTTATTTCTCGCTTTTATTTAAATTTATTAAATTAAGATGACAATTTTATTTGTAACAGGTCATCCTGCTCAAATTCATAATTTTCGAATAGTTAAAAAACTGTTGGAAGAAAATGGTCATCAAGTAGTATGGGCCTCAACAAATAAGGATATTTCATTCGAACTTTTGGCACTTTATGGAATCGAATATATTCCTATCGATAGACCAAAAGATGGATTATTTGCCAAAATTGTTAATCTAATTTCAAATGCTCGAAGGATTTCAAAAATAATCCGTCAAAAAAAAGTGGATATGGTAGTTTCGAGAGTCTCACCTTATGCTGCTATTGCATGTAAATTAAATCGAATTAATCACATTGGACTCGCCGATACAGAAGTTTCCGGAATCTATGACACCTTTTTTTCAAAACTTCTCGATGCTTTAATAACCTCAACAACATTCGAAAGAACATTAACTAAAAAACAGATTAGGATTCCAAGCAATATTGAGCTTTTTTATCTTCATCCCAAGCATTTTCAGCGCGATTTATCTATTTATAAAGATTTAAATATTTGTCTTAACGAATCATTTGTGATTGTTCGTTTTGTAAGTTGGAATGCTTATCACGATGTCGGCCATCAAGGATTTTCAGAAGAAAATAAAATTTTATTGATCGACAAATTGCAAAAACATTTGAAAGTATTCATTTCAAGTGAGGGATTTTTACCGCCTGAACTTGAGAAGTACCGAATAAAATTACCATTAGACAAAATACATTTAGCACTGGTTGAATCAACACTTTATGTTGGTGAAGGAGCCTCAATGGCTGCAGAAGCTGCTGTGTTGGGAACTCCAGCGGTTTTTGTTAATTCAATTTGGTCAGGAAATGGAAAAGACTTATCGAACTATGGTCTTTTTCACCAGTTTAAGAGCTCAAAACAAGAGCAAGCCGAAGCGATAGATAAATGTATCGAAATCATAAATAACCGCTTTAGCGAAAATGAAATTAATTCAGTGAAATACAACTACTTGAAAGACAAGATTGATGCATCATCCTTCCTAACTTGGTTTATCACTAATTTTCCCGATAGCCGAAAGCAACTACTAGATTCTTCAATTAAATCTGCATTCGATCGTTGGAAAATCAATACTGAATTAGAAAAAAACTATCTGCCCTAATTTATTGTGAGAGATTTTACATTACATACCTACAAAAAATTATTAAACTCACTGTTAAAAAACGGATATGAATTTCAAACAGTGGAAGAGTTTATTTCTTCGCCAAAAGAAAAATGTGCTGTATTGCGACATGATTCAGATATTTGGCCGAAAAATGATTTGAAAATGGCGCATTTAGAAAATGAATTAGGAATCAAAAGCACTTACTATTTTCGTGTACCCGAAACTTCTGATGAATTTGTAATTAATGAAATTGTTAAACTGAATCATGAAATCGGTTATCATTATGAAGACTTAGTTCGTACAAATGGGAATTTTGCTGAAGCATATAACAATTTTGAAAAAAATTTAGCTTTTTTGAGAAACTTTTATCCTGTAACTACTTGTTCTCGGCATGGTAGACCACTTTCAAATATAGATAGCTTACACCTATGGAAAAATTTTGATTATAAATCTAAGTTCAATCTGAAAGGAGAGGTTTATTTGGATATCGATTACTCAGATATTTTATATTTAACTGATAACGGGAGTCGCTGGGATGCACATGAAAGTAATGTTAGAGATTTTGTACCCTATTCAAGACATACTCTTTCAGTCTCAACAACTTTTGATTTAATTCAAGCTATAAATCAAAATAGGGTTCCAAATAAAATAATACTGAATTGTCATCCTGCACGATGGAACAACAATTTAATTATTTGGTCATATCGTTTTGTTTTGCAACATATTAAAAACGTTGCTAAAAGAGGTTTAAAAAAAATAAGATCGTGAATAAACCATATTGTTTCATAACAAATGATGTGGAGACAACTTCGCTAGTTTATCATCAACTTCGTGATGAAACAGGAAAATTAGTTCTTTCTCAAGGAATGCCTCGTCTTCTCGATTTATTTGATAAATTGAATATTAAAACGACATTTTTTTATACCGGATATATAGCAGAGCGATTCCCAGATGTCGTTAAAATAGCACATCAAAGGGGGCATGAAGTTGCTTCTCATGGATATTCTCATTTGGTGAAAAATGCTTTTGATGTAATGCCAAATGAAAAAATCAAAGAACATTTGTTTAAATCCAAAGACATTTTAGAACAAATTATTGGAGAAGAAGTTATATCTTTTCGCGCTCCGGCATTGCGGATTAAAAAGAACTTTACCCCTTTCTTATTGGATGCAGGTTTCAAAATTGACAGTAGTGTGGCCTCGCAACGGATGGATATGATAATGTCATTTGGATCAAAACATAAATTGAATTGGTTGTTGTCCCCTCGTTCACCCTATTTTGCATCGGAAAAAAATATATTTTCAAAAGGGAATTCTGAATTACTTGAAATACCTGTTACCTCTATTTTAGTCCCATATATTGGAACTGTTATGAGGATTTCACCTCTTTTGTTAAAATCTTTAAGACCTTTCATCATATTGGAAAAAAACCTATTCAATAGACATGTGAATTTTCTATCACATCCGAATGAATTCATTGATGAAGTGCAAGATGAATCTGTTCGAATTCAAAAACGATCGAAAAATCCAATTTCATATGTATTGGCAGATGTTCTTCGATATCGATTAAAAATAAAAAATTTGGGAGAAAAAGCTATGCCGCTATATAGAAATGAATTAATGTTTCTACAACAAAATGGATATGATTTTCATAGAATGAAAGATGTTTATGGTAATTTTAAACTAAAACATGCCAGCAAAAGAAGTTCTTGATTTTTACGGATTGAAGGGTCCGATTGGATATATTCGATACGCTTTTCGTTTTTTAAGAAATTTTGCTTTCGATAAAATGGCCTTTTTCTGTCCTATTAAATCTTGGCGAACTGCGCTTCATCGTTGGAAAGGAATAAAAATTGGAAAAGGTGTTTATATCGGACACGAAGTGATTTTTGATAGAATATTCCCAGATCAAATTGAAATAGGCGATCACACTTCAATAGGCGATCGATCGATTATTACTGCACATGCTAACATTCCATCAGCTACCCCATTAAGAGAACTCTATCCAAGAACTATTAAGAAAACAATTATTGGTAATGGTGTTTGGATAATGCCGAATGTCACCCTAATTCCAGGCGTTAAAATTGGTGATGAATCAGTAATTGCAACTGGAAGTGTTGTTACTAAAGATGTTCCTCCTAGAACACTTGCCGGTGGAGTTCCCGCCAAAGTTCTCAAAAAACTATAAACCTAAGTCATTTTCAGACTTTAAAGTTTGATAATCTTTAATGGCTTAGAAATTAAATCATTCTTTCTCGATACAAGGAAAATTCCCGAAGGAAGTTGCTCTCCAAAGCTTTGCTCAACATCTCCTCTAACCAAAATCTCTTCCATGACCTTTCCAGAAAAATCAGTAACTATAAAACTCATCGGATATGTTAATCCATTACTATTATTAAATTTTAAAAGAAAACTATTTCTGCTTGGATTAGGATAAATTTCAATTGTTTCAGTTCTTTCTTCATTGATTCCTGAAATTGATTCTTGCGCATTGATATCGCCTCCATCATCAACCAAATTATCTTCAACGTAATCCATAGTTGGATTAGGCATCAATGCGGAAGGAGTTGTAATATTGCAAGGCGGACCATAAACAGACCACACCCCGCCAGCTAAGTAAGCAACTTCAACAGAATAAATTTGGTTATATTGAATGCCTGCACCCCATAATTGACTTGGTTGAAAGCGATTGGTCATTGTTGAAGGATT
>VGML01000208.1 GCA_016866415.1 Bacteroidota bacterium
GTGTTTTGACAAAGCTAAATTGGATTGACGAGTTGCTAATGAGCGCATGTATACGCGATCACTTTTGATGGAGTTCATTCGAATTCGATCTCCTAAAAGTGCCCCACCTGTTTTTCTCTTAGATGGATCTACCGAAACTACGGCAATATGTTTCCCTGTAAAATCTATTAAAAACCGACGAACCAATTCATCCACTAACGAAGATTTTCCAGCGCCTCCTGTTCCGGTAATTCCTAAAACGGGAATGGCTTTAGTTTTAGCGATTTCTCTGATTTTAGTTAGAATTTCCGCATTTTCGGCTGCAAAATTTTCTGCAGCTGATATCACTCGCGCAATCGAAGGAACGTTTTTCTCGGCTAATTTCTCTGGTTCATTTGTGATATTTGTTCCCACAGGGAAATCACATTTTTGAATCAAATCGTTGATCATTCCTTGAAGACCCATTGATCTTCCATCATCCGGATGATAAATTCTAGTAATTCCGTATGCTTGTAGCTCTTCAATTTCAGAAGGCAATATGGTCCCTCCTCCTCCACCAAAAATTTTGATGTGTGGCGCTCCTTTTTCTTTCAATAAGTCAAACATGTATTTGAAGTACTCAATATGCCCTCCTTGATAGGAAGTCATCGCAATAGCTTGAGCATCCTCTTGAATAGCGCAATCTACAACTTCCTCCACAGATCGATCGTGTCCAAGGTGAATAACCTCACAACCGGTAGCTTGTATGATACGACGCATGATATTTATTGCGGCATCATGTCCGTCAAAAAGCGAAGCAGCAGTTACAATTCTAATTTTGTTTGTAGGGATATACGGCGCAACTTGTTCCATTCTGTTAGTCTTGTTTTAAGTGCGCTAAAATTAAGAAAAAAAGAGGAAGTTCTTTCCTTATTTTAAATGGAAAGTTCTTGTAATTGGGGATGGAAATGAAATTTCCTTAATAAGAAATCAATCTAACTAATGTGATAATCAGAGAATGTTTGTTCGTCTGCGTAGTAATAGATTCTTATCTGAGCGGTATCATTTAAGAAATCAATTTTTCCAACTTCCACGCGATTAATTGCTAATCCTGTTCTTTTTTCGAGATCTAACTTCATCGCTTCGTATTTTTCAGGAATAATCAAGTCGATTCGTTCGTAGTTAATGGTTTTGCGCGTTTCGTGTTTGACAAGCCATTTATATTCCAAAATGTACGTCATAATTACGACTGTTACGTTAATTACTGCCATCTCAGAAATACTTACTTGATTGGAAGCCAATGCATTGACAACACTAATTCCAATGATTAGAAATAAGTAAGTCATTTCTTTAATTTCAATCGCATCGGTTCGGTATCTGATAATTCCGAAAATCGCAAAAAGTCCTAGCCCCATGCCAGTATCAATGTCTAATTTTTTCAAACCGAAGCAAAGAAAAAAGGTAATTGTACCGATTAGGTAATAGGTAAAAAGATAATCCTTACGCTTCGTTTTGTTGTAATAGAGGTATCGAATAATAATTGTGAGCAAAACCAGATTTATCATCAGTCTCATGACCAGCGTGTAAAAGTCAGTATTGAACCAAGTTAAAGAAACTGTTTTCGCCAAAGGCAATGCGAATAATTCAAATGTCATCATCATTAATTTTCTTTAAATAAAGTAATTTTTTCTTAAACCGATTGAATTTTAATCGATCTTCACCATACAATTCGATCGAACCAATACAATATTTACTCAATCGATAAGGTCTAATTTGATTTTTTTTCATCAATTGATAAAATTCCGAGCTGCGATTAAGATCTTCTTGTTTTAATTCGGCAATCACCAAACGATCAAATTTACGGGTTATTTGATTGTATTGAAATTCAATGTTGAAATCCAAGGTGAGTCGTTCATTCAACTGTTTGTGAACCAAGGTAATTCGTTGAAAAGAATTCCACATCGTAGGAACAAGGTCTATTTCTTCGTGTAGATGTTTTTCTAGAAATTTCTTCTGTAGTTCATCTAATTCCATATCAAAATTATCCGCAGCAATTCTTTTTTTATCTGTTCTTCCTTTGAATTTGTGTTTTATCTCCAAAAAAAGAAGATTCGATTCGACATATTTTCGAATTCTAACTTTAAATCGATCCGTTTTACCATTGTGATGATCTTTGAAAAATGAAAATTGATTGTCGTCAAAATATAGACTTTCGTAATGCGGTGTGCGCGTTTCATTTATTTCCAACACAGAATAATGAGGCTCGATTTCCGACAATATAGTTTCCAATTTTTCGGAGGTAAATGCAAACTTCGTATCTGTACGATTCATGAGTTTAACACGATCCATTTCCTCCAATGATATTGGTTGAAAGCCGTTTAAAATGTTAAGGAGTTGTTGCATCAAGATTAACCCAAAGTTAATTTTTTTCAGGAAAGTAATTGATTAGATGATAAAATGATTGATTTCTTGTGAGATTTATAAATTTCGAGTTAAGAGTTAAGGGTTTTCCTTTTCTAATTCTTTCAAGTTGAAACGAACGGCTTGTCTAATATCTAAATTCTCGGCATTTTTAAGTTTTAACAAATTACGTTTAGCTCGTGATACTTTTCCTATTTCCCATTCGTTAATGGCAATAAAATAAAGACTTTGTTCGTGAAAAATACTCTCTGTTTTTAAGTTTTCCTTAAAATAACGCAGTGCTTTGTTCTTCATTAGATTATTTCGATGAACAATTCCGCCATAGTACAAAACGGTATCGTTTTTAGGTGCAACGTTTTCAATTTTTTGCCAAACTTGAACCGCTTTTTGAGGAGACTCATTTTCAATAGCAAACATCAATTCTCCCCAGTTAATTTTTGTTTCCTCAGACATGTAAATCGGAATTCCAGGATCTTTGTAAAGATTTTTACTGATTATTTTCTGCTCACTGATTTTGTTATTTTTTCTAGAGGTAGTGTAAATGAATATTGTTATTCCAACGATAACCGCGAAAACGGCTGCGTATTTTAAAATTGAAATTGATTTTCTCTTTTTAGGAATTACATTTTTTATGGAAGATTCTGTTTCCTTCAGATAGTTTAAAATTTTTAGCGTATCTCCGTCAAAGGAATCGTAAAGTGAAATAAACCCTTTGATTTCTTCCGATTGAGTGTTATCCGAACGCAATTTTTCCACTTCAATTTTCAATTGATCAGGATAATTAAGCAAGTTTTTTAATTCGTTTAACTCCATAATAAATGAATCAAAAGGCTCATTTGATGCCACAATTTTATTATTCGTTTCCTCGATAAACTCAATTTGTTTCGAACTGTTTTCTCAGAAATTTGCATAGCATCACCAATTTCATGATTGTTAAAACCTAGCAGGTGCAAATTGATTAAGTTTCGTTCATCTTCCGTTAGTTCATATATGCATTGTTCTAAATGTTTAATTTGTTCTAATTCTTCATGCGGGTTTTGAACTAATTTGGAGCTCTGTTCTTCTAAAATTCGCTGTCTGCCCGCGGTAATTTTTAAATAATCCAAGCATTTATTTCGAATAATGGCTAAAAGCAAAGTTTCGATATTCTGTGTTTTCGACCAACGTTTCCTTCGCTCTTCGGAATTCAATTCTATTAATGAGACGAATAACTCACTTACAATGTCCCGAGCTATTTCCGGATTTTTCGTGTAATAAATGGCACGAAAAACGAGTTTTTCAAAAATGGAAGCGTACAATTCACCAAGTGCATGGTTGTTCCCATTCACATATTGATTCCATGAAGTGATTTGTTGCTCGGTCACTTTTCAAAAGTAGGAATAAATTATTTCTACTTCGTCGAAGAAATAATTATTGGTGCATCTAACTCAACTTTCATACAGCGTTAACGAAAGTTTGAGCGAAGGTGCGGTCCGTGACAGCGAAGGTGGCTTGCCCGCCTAGGCGGGAGCAAAAGGACAAAAGCACGCAGCGAAAAGACTGAGTGTTCCGAAGGAAACGCCTTTTGAAAGTTGAAATGCAGTTTTTTAGCTTCGCTGCTACTTCGTGGTGATTACTTTTTTTCTGCTTCGGCAAAAAAAGTAAGAAAAGAAATAATTGTGGTTTTCATTTTTTGGCATCGCCCCA
>VGML01000209.1 GCA_016866415.1 Bacteroidota bacterium
TTGAAGCATGGTACATCAACGTAAAGACTATCTCTTGTCTTACATCCATTTACGGTATATTCAAAGACATACCATGTAGAATAAAAAGGAGAAACGGTCAGTATATTACCATTTAGAGAGTCGTTAGGCGTTGCATTCGGATCATCCATTGTGCCTATTGAAGAACTAATAAAGTCCACATATGTAAGAGAATCTGCGATAACACCACTTTCGTAAATCTTAAGTGATCCATTCAACGGAGATCCTTGAGCCCACAAATAAGCTTGGTCGAACATGCAAATTGCAGTGTCACCTATGGCTTTCCAATAAATCTCGTCATCTGCAGGGCCTACTAGAAGAGTATCCCTCAATGTATCAGCAAGCGTAACTGAAATAGTAGGTGTTGCGGTTACGACCAAGGATTGAGCGGCACTATTTGAACCAAATGTATTTTGGACTGTTAATGTTATTGTGAAAGGTCCTGGATTATTGAAACAAATAGGACCTGGATTTGGGCCGGAAAAAGTACTTGGGGTTCCGCCTGCAAAGGTCCAAGTCCAACTTTGAGTGTTGGTAGATGATGTGTTTGTGATTTCAATACACTCACCTTCGCAAAGCGCATTATTTGAAATTGTAAAGCTTGCGGTAGGAGTTTGGCAAAACGCGATTCCAGTGGCGAAAAACAAAATAATTGATGTAAATAATTTGCCCATACTTACGGATTTTCAAACATTTTTTACGAAAGTAATGAAAAAAGTTGCATCGATGTCAAAAATAATTAAATTGATTGACATAAAATCTTGATTTGTTTCATCTGCAAAACATCGTGTACCCTGAAAATAGATGAACCTTTCAGCATCAAAATTGAGTTTAAAGCGATCGTTCCATTCAACGAATCATCTGGGGTAGTTTGAAGTTTTTTATAAATCATTGATTTTCTCGAAATCCCAACTAAAATTGGTTTTTCGAGAATTTTTAAAGCATCAAAATTTGAAATAATTTCAAAGTTTTCATCCATTGTTTTTCCGAATCCAAATCCAGGATCTATGATAATATCAGTAATTCCTTTGTTTAATAAAACATTTAATTTTCTAGAAAAATAATTTATTAGCTCTTGAATTATATTTTCTTTTGTCTCATTTCCAGATTTGAGGTCCGCCATTCCAAAACCGTGGGTTAAAACATAAGGCACTTTGAATTGTGAAACAGTGTCTAACAATCGATCGTCGATTTGTCCACCAGAAACATCATTTATCATGTCGATACCGTTTTCCAAACCAAATTGGGCTGTTTGTGAATTATATGTATCGAGTGAAAGAATAATCTCAGGAAATTCTTTTCGTACTATTTTAAGAGGTAGTTGAATTCTTTTGATTTCTTCTGTTACTTCAACAGTTGAGGCGCCTGGTCGAGTTGAAATAGCTCCCAAATCTAGGATGTCAGCTCCATTTTCAATCATATTTTTTGCTTGAAATAGCAAATCATCTATATTTTTAATTCTACTTTCTTTAAAAAACGAATCAGGTGTAACATTGAGAATCCCCATAATTTTGGGTTGATCAAAGTCAATCAATTTTCCTTTGATCAGTATAGACTTATTTTGATTTAAATCGTTTAAATTTGTCATGAATCGAAATTATGAGTAAAACAACCTCTCAGTATACAAATGTAATGAATAGTTGTCGAGTGATTTTTGAAAAAAAAACAATTGACTACGGAACTTCCTGGAGAATTCTTAGACCAAGTTCATTGACAGATCAAATATTCATCAAGGCACAGCGCATTCGAACAATACAAGAAACAGGAGAAAACAAAGTTGGAGAATCGTTTGAAGATGCTTTTCAAGCAATTGTGAATTATTGTATCATGGCATTAGTTCAATTGCGTAATCCCACTGATTTTAATGATAATTTGCCTCCTGAAAGAGCAATAAAGTTCTACAAAGAAATAGAGAATGAAGCTTTTGAGTTAATGCAAATAAAAAATCATGACTATGGTGAGGCTTGGAGGGATATGCGCGTGAGTTCTTTAACAGATTTAATTTTAACGAAAGTCCTTCGCATTAAGCAAATCGAAGATAATAAAGGAAAAACGCTTGCAAGCGAAGGTGTTGAGGGAAATTATTTTGATATGCTCAATTATTCTGTTTTTGCATTAATTCATCTTGGTGGTGAATGTTAATCCTTTGTTAAAAGTAATTATTGAATATTGAAATTGTCTAATTTTCAAAAAAAATAATTCATGGAAAATCAAACGATTATTGATTCAGAAAAATCTCCTAACATTTGGAAGGTATATGTTTCTTGGGCTATTCGCGTATTAATTGCAGCACTTTTTCTTGTTTCTGCTTTTGCTAAAATTTATCCAGATCCATCCATGCTATTTAGTATTTCAAAATTTGAGTTTACTCAATTATATCCTATGGGTTTTGGTCGTGAATTTTCAGCTTTTCTCTCCCGTTTTTTGATTGGAATTGAATTTGCATTGGGATTTCTAATTCTATTGCCTTTCAATTTGAAAAAGGTGGTGATTCCTTCAACAATCTTAATGCTTGGCTTTTTCTGTGTTCATCTTACTATAGAAATTCTAACAGGAGGAAATAAAGGAAACTGTGGTTGCTTTGGCAGTTTGCTTCCAATGACACCGCTTCAGGCACTGATTAAAAATCTTCTTTCGATTGGATTGCTGGTGTTACTATATTTGAAATTCAATAATCAATTAAAGTCTAAAAATAGTATAGCTGCAATTGGTTCATTGTCTTTAGCGTGCATTGCAACTTTGTTCTTGATGATTCCGATGAAATTTCAATCTGAATCGAAAAAAAATGTCCTAGTAATTGAGGGACCTAAAAATGAGGTTCAAATTAATAATGATACCATTGTTAATGAAAAAAATCAAACACAAGTAACTGTAAAGGATACTTCGAAGACGAAAAAAATCGAAAATTTAGGACCTAAAAAGAAAAAATCTGGTTTTGCTAAAATTTTCCCAAAAATAGATGAGGGGAAAAAAGTTTTGTGCTTTTTTGCCCCAACATGTGACCATTGCATGGCAACAGCCAAGGAATTAACTGAGTTAAAGAGAAGCAACCCAAATTTCCCTGATATTCAAATGATATTTATGGATGAAGGTCCTGAGGAGATTCCAGCGTTTCTTAAATTTGCAGGAGCTGAATATCCTTATTACGTTATGGATATCATTGAGTTTTGGCAAACAATTGGCAACGGACGGGAAACACCAGGAGTGGTTTATTTGTGGAATGGTAATGTTCAGAAGTTTTACAGCGGCATCGATAAGGACAAATTCAATAAGGAAGAGTTCAAAAAAATCGTTCAGTAAGGTTTCTTGCAATGAAAAAAGCATTACATTAGTAAATGCGAAAAAAGATACTTGCGGCCAATTGGAAAATGAATTTGCTGCGCAACGAAGCCATTGAATTAGCTAATCAATTTTCACAATACGCTCAAAATCATCATGTTCAAATTTATGCTCCATTTCTCTATTTAAGTGAATTGGTATCAGATGAGGATTTAGCGTTTGGAGCTCAAAATTTTTATTTCGAAAATTCAGGTGCGTATACAGGAGAGATTTCTCTGCCCCAACTCGCAAGTTGCGGTGTAAAGCATGTTTTAATTGGTCATTCTGAGCGAAGACAATTATTCAATGAAACGGATGAGTTGTTAAAAAAGAAAGTGGATGCTGCCATTGCTAATGGCTTTAATATCATATTTTGTTGCGGGGAGCCTCGAGAAATACGTGAACAGAATGAACATGTGCAATTCGTTGTGAGTCAACTAAAAAACTCTTTGTTTCATATACCTTCATCGCGATGGAAGCAAGTTGCTCTTGCGTATGAACCAATTTGGGCAATTGGAACGGGTTTAACAGCTACATCCGAACAGGCTGAGGATATGCATGCGAGTATTAGACAAAGCATCAAAGTTGAAATTGGGGAGGAGGTTGCTGAGTCGATTTCTATTCTATATGGTGGAAGTTGTAACGAAAACAATGCAAAGGAATTATTTTCATGCGATAATGTGGACGGAGGTTTAATCGGAGGTGCCTCATTAAAAAATGA
>VGML01000210.1 GCA_016866415.1 Bacteroidota bacterium
TTATTCTATTGGTTACATAAAAATGGGATCTTATTTTCATTTGTAGTTATTTATCTTGTGCCACTTTATTTATTCAATTTTCTAGCTTCAGTTTTCTTCTATCTTCAGCATCAATATGAACAAACTAAATGGAAGAATGACCAAATCTGGAACTTATATGATTCATCGATTCATGGTTCTTCTTATCTCATTTCAAACCGCTTATTCACTTGGATATCAGGAAATGTTGGTTGTCACCATGTTCATCATTTGAATACCAAAATCCCTCATTATCAGCTACAGCATGCTACGGCGATTGTTAATCCTTTGTTGGAAATAGAACCGATTTACTTGAAAGACCTATTTCACCATTTAAAGTGTGTTTTATACGACGAAAAAACAAACACTTTAATTTCGTTTGAAACCTATAAAGATCGATACGGGAATCAATAATGGATTTTAACTTTTATCTTGGTTTTATAACAAAACTCTTTTCAATTAATCCAAAGAGCATGAGATTTATTAGTCTCAAACGAATCTTTGTTGTTTTTACTTTGGCTCCCCTATTCTGTTTTCTTTTCGTTATCAATCGCATTTTTCTATTATTAGATTATTTAGTTTTTCCTGCTTTTTTGAAGCAATCCATTACTAATCCTGTTTTTATTATTTCTGCGCCACGATCCGCCACAACATTCGTTTATCAAGGACTTGCAAGTACAAATGAATTTACTTGCTTCAAACTTTGGGAAATTATTTTCGCTCCTTCGATCTGTCAAAAGTATTTTTTCAACTGGTTATTCCAGGTAGATAAAAAACTGAGTAATCCTTTAAAGAAACTTGTCCTATGGATTGAGGAAATACTAATCGGGAAACTAAAAAAAATCCACTTAATTGGATTGAATTTACCAGAAGAAGATGAGGCGGTGATGCTTTGGAGTCTTAACACATTTTATTTTAGTTTCTTTTATCCTGACTCCGCTATTTTTGATGATTTTGCTCTCTTTGACCAAAAAATAAATAAAATTCAACGAGAACGAATAATGAGTAATTACAAAAAATATATTCAGCGTCATCAATTTGTTTTTAACCGAAATCAACAGCGCCGATTTTTATCTAAAAATCCTATGCTTATGCCGAAATGTGCTTCATTATATCAGATTTTCCCAGATGCACAAATAATCAATATCAATCGATGTCCGGGAGAGGTAATTCCCTCTACTCTTGCTTTAAATCAAACCTTATGTGGATTTTTTACTTCCAAAAAGATGACCGAAGAAATGAGATCACGAACAAAGGAGGTAATGATCGAATGGTACATGCATTGTGAGGCTAAATTGAACTTGCACTTCTCAGGTCAATTCATTAAAATTTCCTTTCTAAAAATTATCAATCAGGAACAAAATGAACTTTTTGGTCTAGCGAATTTCCTCCATATTTCACCAGAAAAATTGTGGTGGCAAAAAACAGAAATGAATAAAAAACATAAAAGTTCAAATAACTATTCAAAATTATCGGATTCAGAATTAGAACAAATTTTGAATGAAATCCCATTTATGACGGAATCATGCAGGCTCTAGAATTAAAAGAATACAAATTAATTCTGGAGAACATTTCCATAAATTATGTGGAAGGAGGTGAAGGACAACCCATGATTTTCCTACATAATGGCGGTGGATTTTGGCATAGTTGGGAACATCAGATCAACCATTTTTCAAAGAATTACAAGGTTTATGGGATTGATTGGCCTGGGTTTGGAGAATCTGAATCTCCTCCAGGTTTGATAAGTTTGGAATTATTGACCCGTGTGCTATCCAATTTTATAGCATCTAAAAAACTTCATGAGGTCATTTTAGTCGGAAATTGCATCGGAGGTTCGGCTGCACTCTTATACAATATGAGAAATCCAAAAGTCGTGTCAAAACTATTACTTTTCAATATTTGCCCTGGAAGCTTAATATACCCTGTTCCGTTTATTAGACCATTATTTCCAACACTAAATGATTATCCTATTATAAAAAAATGGCTAGGAAATTTTATGGCATTCTGTTTTACAAAGACGCCCATAAAAAGAAAGTTTCCTTCAATGCTTTTTGGTAAAAACGATTGGAGTTCAAGTGATCTTTACAAACGCTATGTGGAGAAATTTAAATCACCGCGACAAACGGAATCACGCGTAAATATGGTTTTTTCAGTTCATACATTCAATATCAAAGGCTATCTCGAAAAGAATAATATCCCGAAACACATTTTGGTTTGGGGAGAACATAACAGCGTTACACCCTTGAAAAAACATGGATATTTACATCAAAAAATATTGAAGTCTCCTGAGTTTATTGTATTGAACAAAACGGGGCATTTGTGCATGTATGAAGATCCAAGCAGTGTCAATGAAATTATTGAAAATTATCTGAAAAACGGGGAAGTTTACCATTAAGGGAAGGCTTAAATATTTGTTATAACCATTTCATTCTTTTACCACACACACAATTTTGTTTTTTTTTAATAATTTTATCCTCATAATACGCTCATTATGAAGAAAAACACACTTGCTATTTTCATTTTTCGCCTCTTTAGCTGTCTCAGCGCAAGAAGTCGTGTCCACGCATGCGACGACACAAAATCACTATAGGCAATTTTGTAAAATGGAGGGCACGCTCCCCATTTTATATTAAGAACAAATGTTATGGCATTATATTACGACTTACCAGTTTTCAAGGATGTGTATAAACTCACGTTATTAATTTACGGTCTAACCAAAGATTTTTAAAAAGAGTATAAGTCACCGGGGAATTAATAAGACCAACAGTTATCTAATTTTTTAATCATCATTCAATGTTTGAAATAATATCAACACATACCAACCGAACCCTAATTGTTCAAGAATTTGATCTCCCTGAAAAGATGAGCTATTATGATGCGGTTTTGGAATGCACAAAATTTCCTGATGGCTGGAGATTACCAACAATGGGGGAACTTAGAATGATGTTTAACATGCTTTACATTAAAGGTAAGGGAAACTTTAATCCAGTTTATTATTGGAGTGGAGATTCATTTGATGAATTGCATGCAAAGGCTTTTGCCTTTTCACCAGGAACAGGCACACTTTCTAAAGAAGTAAAATTGCCTATTCGTCTTGTAAAGGTAAAAAGTGAAATTACAGATGATAAATAAATATGTGCTATATAAATTGATCCAAATCATCTTTAGTCAATCATTCATTTCTTTATTCGTACTTTTGAACAAACTATTATTTCCATGAAAAACTTACTTGTTGTCATCCTATTTATTTCTTTGACATTTGGCTTTTTTTCACAAGAAAACAATTCAAATTGCTCAAAACGAGATCGCTTTAAAAATCAGCATTTGAAAAGTAACACGTTGAATGTTGCACAAATCGCAGAAACAGAAAAATACGATGTTCATTTCTACCAATTAGATTTGAACATGACCAATACGTCTACGTTTTTATCAGGAACTGCGCGTATGGATGCAATTGCGATTCAAAACCTCGATACAGCTTTGTTAGAACTATATCCTACATTAACCATTTCCGAAATTCGATTAAATGGAATTCCAACTGCTTTCTCGAGAACGGGAACAGCTGTAAAAGCTTTCGTCGGAGCAAATGCCGGAGATAGTTTCTCTCTTGAAATTGATTATTCTGGCAATCCTCCAACAGCACAAACAAACCCACTAGGAGGAAGTGGAATTACTGCAGGGTCTTCGCCGAGTTGGGGAAATAAAGTGGTTTGGACGCTTTCGGAACCTTTTTCTGCAATGGAATGGTTTCCATGTAAACAAAGTTTAACAGACAAAGCAGATAGTTCATTCGTTAGCGTTACAGTTCCTGATACCTGTAAAGCGGGTTCAAATGGTATTTTATCGAGTGTTGATACTCTTGGTAATGGATACTTAAAATTTAATTGGCAACATCGTCATCCAATCGATTATTACTTGATTTCAATTGCAGTAGCAAAATATGTTGATTATTCCTTTTACGTTACCCCAGCCGGTGCTCCAAATCCAATTTTGGTTCAAAACTACATTTACAACAACCCCCAAACCTT
>VGML01000211.1 GCA_016866415.1 Bacteroidota bacterium
AACTATTCCCCACAATCAATTTTGAAAGTTTCATGCACGAGAAAAATGATTCAGATCCAAAATGCTCAATAAGTTTAATTGATTCATTCTTTGATTGAACACGTTTCCACATTTCTCGGTAAATACTGCCATTAGTATCAGAATTAGGTAAGGAAATGATCAATTGAAAAGTCTTTACTAATTCTAAGCATGCCTCCTCTAAAACATGAGAATACTCAATATTTGATTCATAGTTTTTCGTTTCTGGATGAACTATAAAAAACAGGGTTGGAATATTCATGTCAATATTCCATTTTTGCATAAAATCATGGACGTTCATCAACTTGATTTTTTTTAAATTTTCAAGTCCAATTGCTCCTGTGACGGTTGTGCTTCCAGTGCAATTAACCAAATCGTGAATGCGTTTCGCATATATATCGAGACTTACAAAATGAAGTTCTGCTACAAGTGAAATTTGATGTCTGTAAATTTCATCTATTGCTCCTAATGTTGTTTCTCCTGCATGAATGTGGGCTATTCTTAACTGAAAAGGAATACTAGCTTGAACAGCTGCAGACATTTCATATCGATCTCCAAGAGCGATGACCCAATCAAATCGATTATTTTGCCAAAATTCTACGAACTTCTTTACGATATTCGCATAATTGGAAGCAATTCCACTAGGTGAGTCATTTTCATAATTAACGGAAATTTTATGTTTTACTTCAAAACCGTCTTGTTCAATTTCTTGAAATGTATTTCCAAAAGAATTTAATAGATGTTGTCCAAAGGCTATAATTTCAAATTCAATTTCCTCATCATTCAGCCATAGCTCCAATAAAGGTCTGTATATTCCATAATCTAAGTACTCCTATTTTCATTCCAAATCCTCCCATTTTAAGAGTGTTCCAATTCTTAAATCTCTTTTCGCCTTTTTGTTCAAAACCTTGTCATATTCCATTGGTGAGATTCCTGATCCCGGCCTTTTCATTTCTATATCGTCAATTGAAATAATATGACCTTTCAATATATTGTTTTTTAAATGGATACTTTTTCTGGCAATTACAATGTTCTTTTTTTCAGATGATGAAGTATCTTTTTTGCCCGAACCCGAAATTATAAGTTCAGTCTTGCGAATAGATTTTATGAATTCTCGAAGTTCATTAGGTTCCAATGATGCCTTGTGGTCTGGACCGGGAAGGTTTTTATCTAAAGTAAAATGTTTTTCTATCACTGTTGCCCCCAATGCTATTGCTGCAATTGCCACTTCAGAACCTAAGGTGTGATCTGAATAGCCATAGTTAACTCCAAAATTTTCAAACTGAAGCATGGCTCTCAGATTAACATCTTCTAAGGGTGTAGGATATTCAGTGTTACAATGCAGAATTGTCATCATATCTTTACTTAACCCATTATCTGTGAGAACATTCATGGCGTCTTCAACTTCATGAATGTTAGCCATTCCAGTCGATAAAATGACCTTAATCTTTTTAGAAGCTATTCTTTCTAAAAAGGGTTTGTTTGTGATTTCACCGGAAGGGATTTTTATGAAAGGAATGTCCAATTCGCACAAAAAATCAAGTGATTCCTCATCAAAGGGAGTAGAGCAGAAGATTATTCCTAACTTTTCTGAGTAGGTTTTCAATTCAAAATGCCAAGACTTTGGAAGTTCTATTTTCTTTAACAACTCCAATTGATTAGAATTGTTGTTCTTTAAATTTGTCTTTTGATAATCAGCTAATTGGGCGTCTTGGCTAACAAGCTTTTCAGAATTGAAAGTTTGAAACTTTACAACATCTGCTCCAGCATCTGCAGCAACCTTTATCAATCCTTTTGCCTTTTGGATGTCACCATTGTGGTTTACACCGGCTTCAGCGATAATTAGCACTCTATTCATTAACTAGCAGGATTCCCTTTAACAATGGTATTTTCTTTAACATCCTTGGTTACAACTGAACCAGCCCCAATTATGCAGTTCTTACCTATTTTGACTCCTGGAAGTATGGTTGCGTTTGATCCCACCAATGTGAAATCATCAACCTCAACATTTCCTGTTAAGACGGCTCCAGGAGCAATATGGCAATAATTTCCGACTACGCATTCGTGTTCTATCACAGCACGTGTATTTATAATTGTTCCTTCGCCAATTATGCATTGAGGTTGTATGACTGCTCCTGCATTGATTATAATTCCATGTTGTCCAATTCCTGATCGAACGATTGATAGGGAATCAATAATTGAGAATTGCTGTACTCTTTCTTTTAATTTGTCTGCTATTTTTTTACGCAAATAATTATCTCCAATAGCTATGAAAACGCCATCATTTTTTCCGAAAGAATAATTGTCTTCGTTACCTAAAAAGTTTAGTAAAAATGGGTTTTTCGCTTTTTCTTTTGTTTCGAAATAGCCATCGAAGCTGAGTTTCATAGATTTTAAAGCCTCAATTATTGGATAACTATGTCCTGAATAACCTAATAGAAATCTACGTTCAATCATAAAATTAAATTCTTACGCTACTGGGAATATTTACGATTCGTTCGTATAATTGAATTGCGTTTTCTTGGAGGTCTTTTTGACAGTCCTTATACATTGGAAGCAAATACGAAAGGGTCCATATTGGTCTACACATTACACCGACTTTATTTGATTCTTCTAAGAAGGCGTTTCTTTCTTTAAGATTTTTGAATTCAATGCAATTCAACCAATAATTCGCTTTCGTTTCTTTCATCTCCTTTCTAAACAAAGGATTTGTTTGAAAGTAATTTGCATATAATTCAGCCAATTCTCTTTTATTTTTTAAAAAATTATCTAATTCTTCCAATTGAGCACAAATAAGTGCAGCATTCACATTTGGCATTCTAAAGTTATAACCTAATTCATCATGAACAAACTCATATGGATGAGGTAATTTGGCAGTAGTAGTTAGATGTTTTGCTCGTTTTGCGAGATTTTGATCATTTGTTACGATTACTCCACCGCCTCCTGCAGTAACAATTTTATTTCCATTGAAAGAAAATACGCCAAGATCTCCACACGATCCAATTTTTTGTCCCTTGTGTTCACTTCCTAATGCTTCTGCTGCATCTTCAATAAGTGGAATAAACCATTCTTTACAGATCGAAGAAATTTCATCAATGCGACAAGGGAAACCGAATGTGTGCATTGGCATACAAGCTCCAATTCTTTTTCCGGTTGATTTATTAAAACATTTGTTTTCTTTTATTATAGCGTTTTTTTCAAGAAAATATCTTAAATAACGAGGCGACATTCCCATTGTATCGTAATCCACATCAACGTAAACCGGCGATGCACCTGCAAAATGAATTGAATTTGATGTTGCAACAAAACTTAACGCTTGTGTAATAACCTCATCTCCATTCTGAACCCCAACTAGTTGTAAGGCTATTTGTAAACCTGTTGTTCCATTTACTACTGCAACAGCGTGTGAAGTTCCACTGTATTTGGTTAAATCTTTTTCAAAACGATCAACAAACGGACCAACGCTTGATACAAAGGTGCTGTCAATGCATTCATTTAAGAATTTCTTTTCGTTTCCCACAAAAATAGGAGCGTGTAATGGAATGAAATTGTCAGTTTTGAATACATCTCGTATGAAACCGATTATTTCTCTATTTTCTTTCAATTCGTATGATGTTGATTAGCTATGAAATAATTTCCATAAAGCAAAGGATTCGATTCGACATCAGAAAATCGACCATCTTTGAATGCCTCAACTAATTCATAAATACCGTCTCGAACACTAAAATTCGGTTCAAATTCCAGCGTATTTTTCACTTTATCAAAGGATACTCTATAATTTCTTGGATCAGGAGAATTCTTTGTGTAGCTCACCTTTCCGTCTGGGATGAAATCGAGAATTTCATCGATCAGCATTTTTTTGGTGTAATTGTTTTTCCCTCCCCCTGCATTAAATACTTCGAAGTTTACTTTTTCTTTGTTTGCTTCTAAAACGATTTTTATTAGCCGAGCAAAATCTTTAACGTGACAATATGGCCTCCATGTATGTT
>VGML01000212.1 GCA_016866415.1 Bacteroidota bacterium
AACGTTGTACTTCATGGAGAATTCTCACATCATCAGTTGCAACGATCAGTTCTGAAATAAATTTTGACTTTTTCGCACCTTCGTATACCCGTTGAATCATTGTTTTTCCCTTCAAGTCAATCAATGGTTTTCCCGGAAATCGAGATGAACCGAATCGAGCAGGAATGACCCCAAGTACACGCATTAAAATTTCATTTGAAGTTGCGCCATGAAATTTCTTGGTGGCTGAATATCTCCTGGTCTACTCGTGTATTCAGCATTGAAAACGTTATTAGCGATAAGCCCAACTCGGAAGTTTTCATTGATTTTATAACCCAAACGCACGTCGAAAACAAGATTTCCTTTGTTGTATTTTTGGCGGTATTCTTTCAGTCCAGGAAGGATGTATACTTCACTATTCACAGCAGGATCTGCATCATCCTCAAAAATTCTGTCTATGTTTCGCATAAAACTATTATACCTCATCGAAATACCAAAGCTGAACGATTTATAATTAGTTTCAATATCGAATTTTGCTAAATGATTAAATCTATACTTTAACATATTTGTTGTTGTATCTGAATAGGTTCCTGTATACAAAGTACTTTTATTGAGACCTATTGGGTTCATGTAAGTATATCCAATTAAAGAAATAATCTCCACCTCACCAATTTTACCCATGCTATTGAACGAAAAATCAATTCCGGTAATGCGAGCGGTCTCAACATTCTGAGCTTGAAAACCAACCCATTCTTTGATATTGTAATTCCCACCTGTTAAAAATTCAATATCCTGTGGACTTGGATTAATTGGATTTAATGGTTTTTGAGTTATCGGGTTGAAATAAATAAATGAAAATTCCATCATATTATTATATTGGTTAATAAACCCTGCAACATCAAACATTCCCTTCCAATCTCCAATTTTTACTCCTTGCTTAATACCAAGTTCAGCGGCCCAACCGATTTCTGGTCTGAGTTCCGCATTTGGAAAGATGTTGAGTGCACCAACAGAAGTTTGTGTAAATCGTTCGGCAACTGACGGATAGCGAATACCCTGTCCTATCGAAGCTCTTAAGTGCGTGTATTTGGCAAGTTCATAGTGAAAACCTGTTCTCAAAATTGGATAGAAAGGAAGAGAAACAGAATCTTTTTTGTTTATCATGAAATCAGAGTCACCACGTTTACCGTCCATTTGAAAATGCTCCAATCGAACACCGGCGCTGATATCTAATTTACCTATGTGATGTTCATATTGCGCATACGCTGCAAGGTTATTTGAGGTGTGATCTCCAAAAAGTTCAGAGGTAACTACGTTGTAAATGTTTGAAATCCCTGAAGTGAGTGTAATAGCAGTTCCAAAGTTCTTTTGAAATTGATAATCTGTAAAATAAATAACAGCACCATTACTTTGGCTTGGGTTGTTGATGTTGCCATTGTGCGCATAATACATGCGGGTTTTCAAACTGTGCTTGTTGTTTTTTTTGTCAATGTATTTGATGTACGGATCAATGAATAAGCGTTGACCTAAATTGTAAGTCAGGGTGGATTCTGCTTTACTTGTGTCTGCTCCTCCACTCGGAACATAGCCTAGCGTATCGCTTTGCCAAATTAAAAAGTTTCCTGTTTTTTGCATTTGGAAATTGTATCCTATTCCTGCCTTCAAGCGATTAATTTTTTGAGGTAAAAGGTAAATTGTTCCGCTCACACGTCCACGATATTCAGTTTCTCCTTGTCGGTAACCATCGTTGTGAAATAACGTGGTTGAGATTGTGTACCCCGTTTTCTTAAACATTTGACCGCGATACGCTTCAATCTGCTGAAACATTGGTGTTTTTGACCACCACTTCAACGATTCTCTCGGTGGATTTCCATAAAAACCACCCATCACTTTAATCTTGGTTTCTGGCTTTAGTCCTGGTTCTTTTTCTGCTAATGCAATGACTCCATTCAAAGCACCGCTACCATACAATACCGATGAAGCTCCTTTCATTACCTCGATTTGAGATGCTTGTTCCATCGGGATAGCATTCCATTGTGTATCCCCAGCATATCCAGAAAGCAATGGCATGCCGTTCCAAAGTAAAAGCACACGACTACCTGCTCCATAAGCAAAACCTGATCCACCACGTATACTCACTTGACCATCCATTGTAAAAACACCAGGGGTTTGATCAACGGCTTGTTCCAAATCAGTAATTCCTTTGTTGTCAATTAATTGCGGCTTGATAATTTCCATCGAAACGGGAACTTCTTCAATTGCCTGCTTTCTGCGACCTGCGGAAACGACAACCATATCCAAGTCTTTTTCAGGTTCGCCGAGTTTTATGGTAATTTCTCCTGCTTTATCAACCTTAACTGTATCGGAAACATATTGAAGCAAACTGACAACAATCGTAACTGGAAATTTTTTAGAATCCAACTCAAATTTGCCATCGTAATCTGATAAAGCTTTGCTCCCATCTGAAGAGATCAATTTTACACCAATGAGCGGTGAATTACTCGTAAGATCGACAACAATACCCTTCACTTGAGCTTGAAAATAAATGGGAATGAACAATAAGTATGAGAGAATAAATTTTCCTTTCATGAGCATAGTTTAGAATTCAATATTAGCAGAATTTTTTGGAATACTTGCAATCTTCACATATTAATTTATGTACTAAAAATTGCACAAAAATTGTAAAATGAAATTGCGAGGAGGCTGAATATCTCCAGGTCTTGAAGCGTATTCAGCATTCAAAAGATTGTTGACGATAAAGTTAAATCGGTATTGTTTTTTGATGGAATAGGCTATTCTTAGATCAACTACAAATGCGCCTTTTTTGTTTTTATCCCTGTATTCTTTGAGTCCGGGTAAAATTTCTTTTGGTCCTGTATCGGTAAGGATAGCGCCTTCAAATATTTGGTCAATATTAACCATCAAACTGTTATAGCGTGTCGAGAACCCGAGTTCAAAATTTTTATATCCTAATTGAATATCTGATTTTGCCATGTGTCGAAAACGATACTTTAAAATGCTATTACTTGTATCTGAAAACGTCTCTTTGTATTTTGGATCTGTATTTAAACTTATTGGATTCATGTAAGTATAACCGAGTAAGGAAGTTACCTCAATTGGCCCTATGTGACCTTGACTATTGAAAGCAAATTCGATTCCGGAAATCCTTGCTCGTTCAGCGTTTGTGGCTCTAAATCCAACAAGATTATTCAGTGTTAATCCCTGGGCTATTAACTCATTATAAGCTTCTGTATCAAGAACCCCATTTGAAATGAGGCTTTCTCCTGTAAACGGATTATAGTAACCGAAAGTGAACTCGGTCATGTTACTGTATTCATTAATAAAACCGGCAACATCAAGATATCCTTTCCATTCCTTGCCAATTTTAACTATTTGCTTATAACCAATTTCTCCCGACCAACCCTTTTCTGGTTGTAGATTCGGATTTCTAAAAATGACCAACCCTCCCACAGATGTAGAAACATAGCGTTCAGCTATAGAGGGGAAGCGCACTCCCTGACCAAGTGACATCCTAAGGTGGGAGGCCTTGTTCAAGGCATAATGTGAACCTAGTCTAAAAATCGGATAAACCGGAATAAAAAGAGAGTCTAAATATTCAAAACGAGAATCTACTGACATGGTATCGAGCTTATAATACTCTAATCGCATTCCCCCTGTTAAATCTAGTTTTTTAAACTTCGCTTCTACCTGAGAATACGCTGCATAATTTTGAGAAATGTGATCCTGAAAAACCCAGCTCTTTACTGAGCCAACATTTGCGGTAGCCCCTGCCGTCAAATTTACACCACTCAACATACTTTTTTGAAATTGATAATCTGTAAAAAAGAGCTGGGCAAATGAAGCGTCCTTGTAGTTCTGATTATTCCCTGTCGTTACAAGGTAATATCGGGTTCTTAAATAATGTTTGTTATTCTTATTATCTACAAATTTTAAATACGGATCAATATTAAGCCGAATGGCTTTTTGTCGACTGAGTGTATTATCCATTGGTTGATAGCAACTT
>VGML01000213.1 GCA_016866415.1 Bacteroidota bacterium
TTGAAAATGAAAAGTCATACGAGTCAATATATTCGGGTTTCAAATAGGGATTTCCTTTTCGTAAATTAAACGGATCGGCGTAGGTCGTAAAAGGATTCATATCCGCCGAACTTGCACGGGTAATTCGTTTGCTATAGCTAAGACCTATTTCCGTTTTCTCGGCAAAGGAATAGCGAATGTGAGCTGAAGGGAAATAATTGAAATAATCATTTACAATTCGGAGTGAATCAGTTAATAAATTCGGAATTTGATAAGCTTGTTCCAATCGAATTCCACCTTGATATTTCAGTTTTCCAATTTGCTGACCAAAAATTCCATAAACGCTGTAAATCTGCTCGTCGTAACGGTAATTGAAATTCGCCAAGGTATCTTCAAACCATTGATTTGTTATGCTATCCTGGGTTTCTGAAATTGGATTCACGGCTTGCTGAGCGATGATTGCTTTGGCTCCGGTTTCCATTCGGGCATTTATTTTTGGAAATAGATACGTGTAATCAAATTGCAGATTCGAAATGTTGTTCTTTTCCTTATTGAATAACTGTTGATTCAAATCCCTCTTATTACTCAATGATGAATCAGGATTGTAATAAATGTTTTGATAATACCCTTGAATCGCTTCATTTCCAAAAGATTGGCTAAAGTCGAAAACATAATTCCCACGATCATCTTTCAAGTCGTGACGAAAGTTTAAATTCAAATCATAGTTATGTTGTTGCGTCGGATCATACGAAATTCTTCGCCATAAATCCGTTGAATTAACTGGGTTCGTATACACATTGCTCCATAAATCACCTGTTCGATCCCTCCTACCCACATTTCCTGTAGCAGAAAAAGCCAGCGTATTTCGTCCTTTCAAGAAAAAATCGGCGCCAAATCGAAATGTGTTTCCGGCATTCAAATCAGTTCCTGTGCGATTTTGGTCAACAATCAAGCTAGTTCCGTTATGAAAACTTTGTCGAATAACAGAAGTGTTATTTCGGTATCCATCCAAATAACGATAATTGTATATTCCATAAACATTTACCCAACCATTTCGATAACTGAGCGATGCATTGCCTTCAGCGACATTTCCGCCTGTTAAGTCTCCTGAACCAAGATTTACAGAAACAGAACCATTTAACCCTTTCAACTTATTCTTTTTCAATACGATATTAATGATTCCGGAAGTTCCATCTGGGTTGTATTTCGCTGAAGGATTAGTTACGATTTCAATTCGTTCGACTGAGCCTGCAGGCAATGCGTCCAGCAAGGTTTTTCCATTTCCTCCTGATAATGCGCTCGGACGACCGTCTATTAAAATGGTTACAGTTCCTTCGCCACGCAACATTACATTTCCATCCTGATCGACTTCAACCGACGGCAAGCGATTTAAAATATCGTTAGCGGTTCCTCCTTTCACCGATAAATCTTCAGCAACGTTGTAGATTTTTTTATCGATTCCAGTTGTAAGCACATCTGATTTTCCAACCACTTTAACCCCTTCAAGCACCACTTCTTTTGCGGGACTTAATTTTATGGTTCCGGCATTGAATAAATTCGTTGTTTCAGAAAAAATTACAGGGGAAATAAATTGGGTCTCGAAACCTGTTAAATTGATTTTCAAAATAAATGAACCAAAAGCTAAATTCTCCAAATTGAATTTTCCGTCGGAATCTGTATAAACACCTGCTATGACAGATGAATCTTTTGAAGAAAGCAGTTTTATGGAAACATATTCCATTGGTTTTTCTAATTTTTCATGAATTACCCGTCCGATAAGTATTCCATCTCCATTTCCTGATTTATTTTGAGCACGAACAAATGAGGATAAGAAGAGGAATGATATAAGTATGTATTGTGCAGTTCGCATTTCGATGGCAAAACTAAGCATTTCAAAGAATAAAAGCAGATTTAACGTTTGTAGGAAGGAAAAACTTGATTAACGATAAGTCTTCAAAAATTATCAGTTCGTTTGTGGAAATTTTACTTACTTTTGCGATTCAAAAATAGAATTATGTTAGAAAATTTAAGTTTTGACCTGATTAAATCAAAATTTAATTCAGATAAGAAATTCAAATTAGGAACTTACATCGCAGGCGGCATTGTTGGGTTACTATTGGTTTTTTTACTTTACAGACAGTTTATGTGGGTACCTGCTAACGAAAAATCGAACGATGGTTGGTGGGTTGCAATGAACTATATTTCAAAAGATTCAACGGATCAAGCAATTAAAACATTGGAGCCTTTCGTACGAAATTACGATGGCAAAACAGGTGGTGAAATCGGTCAATATTTGTTGGCAACTCAATACATGAAAAAAGGCCAATTCAAAAAGGCATTAGATAACTTAGAGTCTATTGATTTGGACGACACCTATTTAAGTGTTTTCGCAATTGGTTTGCAGGGTGATTGCCTTTCTGAAATGAAAAAATTCGATGAAGCAGAGCATCAATATGCAGCTGCAGCAGAAATGGAAGATAATGAATTTACAAGTCCGATGTATTTATTCAAAGCCGGATTGTGTGCGGACAAATTGAAGAAATTTGATAAAGCGACAGAGTACTATACAACAATTAGAGATAAGTACCCAACTTATGCTTCTCAAAAAACAATTGAGAAATACATCGCTCGATCAAGCAATAATATTGTAAAATAAGATGGCGACAGCCAACCGAAATTTATCAGATTATAACAAGGAAGAGATTCCAAATGGTGCCGATTTTAAAGTCGGCATTGTTGTTTCTGAATGGAATGATCAAATTACGTTTAACCTATTGAAAGGAGCCAAACAAGCTCTTTTGGAGAATGGGGTTTTGGACCAAAATATCATTATTCAATATGTTCCTGGCGCTTTTGAATTGGCATTAGGATCTCAATATTTTTTAGCCAATGGAGAAGTGGATGGTGTAATTGCAATAGGTGTTGTCATTCAAGGAGAAACGAAACATTTTGACTTCGTTTGTTCAGGAACTACCCAAGGAATCATGGATGTGATGCTCAAATACAACAAGCCCGTTGCTTTCTGTGTTTTGACTGACAACAATATCCAACAATCAGTCGACCGTTCTGGCGGAAAGCACGGTAACAAAGGAATTGAAGCTGCAGTTGCCTGTATGAAGATGATTGCCAACAAACGATTATTTAATCACTAATATTTTTAAAATGACATTAATTAAATCGATCTCCGGAATTCGAGGAACTATCGGTGGAAAAGTAGATAACGCGCTAACACCTATTGACGCAGTTAAATTCTCAGCAGCATACGGAACCTGGTTAATCAACAGAAACCCAAATACAAAATTAAAAGTGGTTATCGGTCGCGATGCCCGAATTTCTGGGCAAATGATTTCGGATTTGGTAATTTCAACTTTGGTTGGATTGGGAATTGATGTTGTTAATTTAGGCCTATCTACTACACCGACAGTTGAGGTTGCCGTTCCGTTAGAAAAAGCTCACGGAGGTATAATTCTAACTGCGAGTCATAATCCAAAACAATGGAACGCACTTAAGTTACTAAATGAAAAAGGTGAATTTATTTCAGGAAAAGATGGTGAAGAGGTTCTTGGAATTGCAACTGAGGAATCGTATCATTTTGCAGATGTAGATAGCCTTGGAGTTGTTACTCAGGACGATTCTTATATGCAAAAACACATCGATGCCATTTTGGCTTTGCCACTCGTTGACAAAAAAGCAATTGAAGCTGCAAATTTCAAAATCGTTTTGGATGCTGTAAATTCAAGCGGTGGTATTTTCGTTCCAGCATTGCTTCATGCACTCGGAGTGACACAAATTACGGAAATGTATTGCGAACCAACAGGACATTTCCCTCACAACCCCGAACCCCTTCCCGAGCACCTTACCGATTTATCCGAAAAAATTAAAGAAACAGGCGCGCATTTAGGAATTACCGTTGACCCGGATGTGGATCGTTTGGCACTCGTTTGTGAAGACGGCAGCATGTTCGGCGAAGAATATACCTTAGTTGCTTGTGC
>VGML01000214.1 GCA_016866415.1 Bacteroidota bacterium
AAATCGTTTCTTATTTACTGAACAAAGATGGAATGGGTTACGGCGAATTACCGAAAGGACTTATTCCGTTTCACATTCTAGATCCATTTATTCTAAATCCATTTCAAGAACACATCATTCAAGGAAGCCGTTTGTATTCAAAAGAAACTGCTTTTCATTTTACGATTCAATCTCAATTCAAGAATCATTTTAATAGTGTTGTTGAACAACTACAAGGACTGATGGGTAATCGTTTTGAAGTTTCGTATTCCGAGCAAAACAAAGAATCAGATTCGTTTGCTTTTGAAGAAGATGGTTCGCTTGCGCAAAATAAGGATGGCTCTGTATTGCGACGCCCAGCCGGACATGGAGCACTGCTTGAAAATCTGCAATCAATTAACAATGAATTGGTTTTTGTCAAGAATATAGATAACGTTCAGCACTATTCAAAATCAGAGAAATCACAACAAATTTGGAATGCGTTAGGAGGTCTAATTCTAACGATCAAAAACGAGCTTTCGGAAATTCGAAATAATCCAAATTTGGAAAAATTAAATAATCTCAATCATAAATTAAATCTCTTTTCGGAGTCTGAAATAGTAACAATAAAGACAAATCAAGATATTCTAAATTTAATTAATCGACCTATCCGAGTTTGTGGAATGGTAAGAAATGAAGGTCAACCAGGTGGAGGACCATTTTTGGTTGAAGAAAAGGGAATTATACGCAAACAAATCGTTGAAAAGGCACAAATTTCATCTTCTGTAGATCAAATGGATCAGCTGGTGAAAAGCACTCACTTCAATCCGGTGATGATGGTGTTAAGTTACCAACAAGAGGACGGAACAAATTTCAATTTATATGATTTCGCTGATCACTCCAAGTATTTCATCGTTCATAAAAAGCAACAAGGAAAAAACATTCGATTTGTGGAACTTCCCGGATTGTGGAACGGAGCCATGGCTAATTGGATAACAGTATTTGTTGAAATTCCGAATGAAACGTTCAGTCCTGTAAAAAATGTTTTAGATCTTTTGAACCCATCTCATAACTTATCGGAATGATTTTTGAAAGGAAGTCTGAATGCGATTTCTTCCGATTTTTATTTTTCTTTCAGGTTGCTGTTTTTCTCAGTCACATCAAAACATTAAACTAGGTTTTCAGGCAGGAATTGTACTTGATTTTGGTTCCCATGAAAATGAACTTGGAATTGAATTTAATGCCTACGGACTTTATAAAATTACACAGCTAAATGCGGGAACTCGTTTTTCGTATCAATTGTATTCATTTGGTAGCAGAAGAAATTTTTTGGAAAATCGATCCAATATTGGACTCATTCTACTTGGTGGCAAAAGACAAGTTTCACCAGATAACTATTTTACTGGATTGGTTCATAACTCAACTCACAACAACGCAATTGGATATAATTATATTTGGTATCTCGATAACGCAGGAACCTCCCAACGATCTGGAGCCTTTGGCTTGACACTAAATAAAACGAGTATTTTCTTTGAGAACGATGTTTTTGCCGGACAAGCAAAAGATCGCTTTCGAACGGGTCATTTGCAGTTTTCTTTTCGAACAGATTTGGTCAGATATTCTATGGGAATAAATATGTGGACGGGGGAGACAAGCGGTTCACCTCGTTTGAAACCTACCGAGCATTGTCCAAATGGATATAAAAATCTCACGAATTTACCATATGGGAAGACTAGTCACGGCGTTTTTTATTTTGAAGCACAATACCAATTACCAATGAATCAAACGGTACATTGGCGAATTGGAATGGATAGCGAGGAAATAAGACATTTCTTTCAAAATCGCTTGACACACGACTTGATCTTTCTCCCAAAATCTTTTCCAAGAAATACACCTCATTACCCTCGACTTGATGAAAATGGAAATCCATTATTTACTAAAAATGATCGAAGAAAAGATTGCTTTTACCTACAAATCGGAACGAATGGCAATTGGTCGGAGTGAGAAAATTAAATTTGTCAAAGGCACTTTTGGTTTTTGTTTGTTATGTAAATTTGTAATACAATCAAACAAATCATGAACGTACCCGTAACAGTTTACACAGAAATGACGCCCAACCCAACAACAATGAAGTTTGTTGCGAATAAATACTTACTAGCGACGGGTGATTCAGTGGAATTTTCAAATAAAAACGAAACGAAAGGTTTTTCTCCTTTAGCCGATGAGCTTTTCAATTTTCCCTTTGTAAAAAATGTCTTTATTGCAGCGAATTTTATTACCATTACAAAAACAGATAATGTTCCTTGGGATTTCATTACGATGGAGTTGCGAGAATTCATCAAAGGTTGGATTACGAATGGAGGAGAGATTTTGATTCAAATGCCAACTCAAAAGCAACAAGCTGTTGAAAAAGTAGAAAGCAAAACCTTGAAAGATTTCAATCCAACTGAATATGATGATCCGATTCGGGCCTTACTCGATGAATATGTTCGTCCCGCTGTTGAAAATGATGGAGGAGCAATTGATTTAGGTTTCGAAGATGGAAAAGTTACCGTTCAATTGAAAGGTTCATGTGCAGGTTGCCCATCCTCAACAGCAACATTAAAAGGTGGGATTGAAAATTTACTAAAACAACATTTGCCAGAAGTTCAAGAAGTTGTAGCTATTAATGGCTAAAATCTTTATTTAATTGCTTTTTTCTTGGGTTGATTACATATTTTTAATTAAATTTATGTTGTCATTATATTTATTCGAATTATTTCAGATTGTGTTTTTCAAATGGTTAAACAAGACATTGACTTAAAAGGCGCGCTTAGGACCTATTTTGGTTTTGATTTTTTCAAAGGTGAACAGGAAAAAATAATCCAGAATGTATTAAGCGGCCGAAACTCTTTTGTCATCATGCCGACTGGTGGAGGTAAATCCATGTGTTATCAACTTCCTTCACTGTTGTTGGATGGAACGGCAATCATTGTCTCTCCTTTAATTGCCTTGATGAAAAATCAGGTTGATGCTATAAGAAATGTAAGTGATAGTGAGAGTGTTGCTCATTTTTTAAATTCGTCCCTTTCCAAAAGTGAAATTACACAAGTTAAAAAGGATATTTCTTCAGGTAAGACCAAAATGCTTTATGTAGCTCCAGAATCGCTTACTAAGCAAGAGTATGTTGACTTTTTGACCTCGGTTGACATTTCTTTTTTCGCTATCGATGAGGCACACTGTATTTCCGAATGGGGACACGATTTTCGTCCAGAATATAGAAGATTACGTGAGATTTTTGAACGCATTTCAAATGTTCCGATAATCGCATTAACTGCAACGGCTACACCAAAAGTTCAATTTGACATTCAAAAGAATTTGAACATGTTGGATGCGGACGTTTTCAAGTCATCTTTTAATCGCGATAATTTATATTATGAGATAAGACCGAAGCGTGAAGTAGAAAAACAGATCATTAAATACATTCGAAATCGCCAAGGAGAAAGTGGAATTATCTATTGCTTGAGTCGTAAAAAGGTTGAAGAAATTGCTGAATTGCTTCAAATCAATGGAATAAATGCATTACCATATCATGCCGGTTTGGATGCAACGACACGCGCCAAGCACCAAGATATGTTCCTAATGGAGGAAATGGATGTAATTGTTGCGACTATTGCTTTCGGAATGGGAATTGATAAACCAGATGTACGTTATGTCATTCACCACGATATTCCGAAATCCTTAGAAAGTTATTATCAAGAAACAGGTCGTGCCGGTCGGGATGGTGGAGTGGGGGATTGCATCGCTTTTTATAGCTACAAAGATATTGAGAAATTAGAGAAATTTCTTCAAGGGAAGCCGCTTTCGGAACAAGAAATAGGTAGACAATTGTTGAATGAAATAGTTTCATATTCAGAAACATCTGTTTGCAGACGAAAATTCATTTTACATTATTTCGGTGAGACTTTTGACGAGAAAAAATGCAATGAACATTGTGATAAT
>VGML01000215.1 GCA_016866415.1 Bacteroidota bacterium
ATAATAAGCCTTGTTTTTTTGAATTCCTGTATGAAGGGAGAACGGGTTGATTTAGTAATACACAATGCACAAGTTCATGTGATGGACGAAAACATGTCAGTAGAGGAAGCGATTGCGATTCGTGACGGAAAAATTATTGAAGTAGGTCCGGAAAGACAAATTTTAAACAAGTACCGTTCAGACGAAACAATCGATGCTTTAGGCAAAGACGTTTATCCCGGTTTAACAGACGCACATGGCCATATTTTTGCTTATGCCAATCAAAAGATGAGTGTTGACTTGGTAGGTTGTAAATCGATGAATGAGGTAATCTACCGCTGTGAAAAGTATTTGAGTTTAACTGGAAAAAACTTTATTGTCGGTCGCGGATGGGATCAAACCTTATTTGCAAATAAGGAAATGCCCGATTACAAAACGTTAAGTAAGAAATTCAAAAATATTCCTGTTTGCCTCTATCGAGTTGATGGCCACGCAGCTCTGGTAAACGAATTCTTAATAAATAAAGCAGGCATTTCTGAGTGTAGTGCAGTAGAAGGGGGAGAAGTTCAATTAATCAACGGCGAACCGAGCGGTATTTTATTGGATAATGCAATGGATTTGGTAAAAGAATTTTTACCTAAATTTTCCAAAAGTGAATGGAATGAAAAAATTCTTGAAGTACAGCAAGAACTCTTTCAGTATGGCGTTACGGGTGTCCACGAGGCAGGAATAGAGTTTGAGCAAATTTCAATTTTAAAGGAGTTGATTGAGCAAAATAAACTGAATTTGAATGTTTACGCCATGTTATTGCCAACAGAAAAAAACAAGGAATTTGCTCGTAAAAATGGTCCTTATAATTTTCGAAATCTCAATATTCGCAGTTTTAAAGTATATGCGGATGGGGCATTGGGTTCCAGAGGTGCCTTAATGAAAGAAAAGTATGATGACGCTCATACCAATGGGCTGCTATTGACCCCAATTACCGAAATCAAGGGTATTTCAGATTTTTGTTTGAAAAATGGTTATCAAATGAATACGCATGGTATTGGAGATTCTGCGATTTCAATAATTCTCGATTTATGTAAACATGCGTACCAAGTCAAAAAAGACCATCGTTTTAGGGTTGAACATGCGCAAGTAGTCAATCCAAACGATTTTAAAAAGTTTGCAGATTTCGCTGTTTTTCCCTCGGTACAGCCGACGCATGCAGTTTCAGATTGCCGATGGGTGGAAGAACGTATTGGAAAAGATCGAATTCGTGGAGCTTACGCCTACAAATCATTGTTGAATCAATTTGGAATGCTTGCAATTGGAACAGATTTTCCTGTTGAGGCTACAAACCCATTTTTAACAATCCATGCGGCAGTAAAGCGCAAAAACAAACAAAATGAACCAAAAAATGGCTTTTTTATTCAAGAGGCGCTTACCATGGATGAGGTTTTGAAAGGTATGACGATTTGGGCAGCCTTTGCAGAGTTTAATGAGTCAAAAAGAGGTAGTTTGGAAAAAGGAAAGGAAGCTACACTCGTTATTTGCGATAAACCTGTCGTGGCTAGTGATATGTTTGTTGAAAATTTTGCATGGAAGACGTTTATAAAAGGTCGAATGGTCTATCAGCAAGGTGAGCTCTAACAGTAACAAATGTAACATCGATTTTCACTTTTAAAACTGAACCTTTATCAAAAATTTAAATAGATAATGTCGATTTACCTTGGTTTCTTTCTTGCAATTCTAGTCGGAGTTACTCTTGGATTAGTGGGAAGCGGTGGATCGATTTTAACAGTTCCAATTTTAGTTACCGTTTTCAATGTAAAACCTGAAACGGCCTTTGTCTATTCTTTATTTATTGTTGGAATTACCGCAATTTTCGGATCGGTTAGAGCTTGCAATCAAAAAAACATTGATTTACGAATTGCTTTTTCGTTCGGTGTAACTTCAATTTTAGCAGTTTATTTGACGCGTGTAGTCATTGTGCCTTCTCTGCCGAATGTTCTTTTCAAAATCGGTGATTTTCAAATGACTAAGGATGGTTATCTACTTCTTCTATTCGCCATTTTAATGTTAATAGCTTCGATTACAATGATTCGAAAAACGAACTATTTAGTGGATAAAAATCAACAATGGCTTGAAACTAATAAGCGTTTAATTTTTATTTTTTCCGGTATAGTTGTAGGTTCAATTACAGGTCTTGTGGGTGCTGGAGGTGGGTTTCTAATTATCCCAATTTTGTTTTTAATTGGTCGACTTCCGATGAACAAGGCTGTTGGAACTTCGCTCCTAATTATTTCATTGAATTCGATTGTTGGTTTTGCTAGTAATTTCCATCATAAGATGAATTTAGATTGGGTTTTCTTACTTTCCTTTTCTGTTTTTACAGTGCTGGGAATTTTAATAGGCACTTATTTAAATAGATTCATTGATGGTCAAAAACTCAAAAGAATGTTTGGCTGGTTTGTAATGCTTTTGGGCATTTACATTATAATTTCAAGTATGAATTATTAATTTTATAAAAAATACTATCGTTATGCTAGTGGAGCAAATTTATACAGGATGTTTATCTCAAGGTTCTTATTACATAATTTCAAATGGAGAAGGAATAATCATTGATCCATTGCGTGAAGTTCAGCCATATTTAGATCGAGCTAAAAGAGATGGAGTCGTAATAAAGTATATTTTGGAAACTCATTTTCATGCTGATTTTGTAAGCGGACATTTGGATTTAGCAAAGGAAACTGGCGCGAAAATAGTGTATGGTCCAAATGCCAATCCAACCTTCGATTTTTACTCGGCCAAAGATGGTGAAGTATTCAATTTTGGAAATGTATCCTTTAAAGTTTTGCATACTCCAGGCCACACGCTGGAATCTACATGTTATCTTCTCTTGGATGAAAATGGAAAAGAACATGCTTTGTTTTCTGGTGATACCTTATTTATTGGGGACGTTGGTCGTCCCGATTTAGTTCAAAAAGCAGCTTCTATGACGATGGATGATTTAGCAGGTATGTTGTTTCATTCGCTAAGAGATAAGGTTATGACTTTACCTGATGATGTAATCGTTTATCCAGCGCATGGAGCAGGAAGTGCTTGTGGCAAAAATCTATCGAAGGAAACCGTGAGTACGATTGGCGAACAAAAACGAAATAATTACGCGCTTCGAGCGGATATGACGGAAGCGGATTTTATTAAAGAGGTAACAGATGGACTTCTTCCTCCTCCAGGGTATTTTGGAATGAATGTAGCAATGAACAAATCAGGGTACGATAGCATTTCGGAAGTAATGAAACGTGGTTTGACCCCGCTCGATTTGGATGCTTTTGAGCTTATTAGTGAAAATAAAGAAGTTTTGATTTTAGATACGAGAAATGCTTCAGAATTTGCTGGAGGATTTATCAAACGAAGTTTATTCGTTGGATTGGAAGGCCAATTTGCTCCCTGGGTAGGCGCCATGATTCCAAATGTGAATCAAAAAATCGTTTTAGTAACTGAAGAAGGAAAGGAAGAAGAAACAGTTAAGCGATTAGCGCGAGTAGGGTATGATCACGTTCTCGGATATTTGAAGGGTGGCTTTGAGACATGGTTATCTTCTGGAAATTCATTTGAAAAAATTGATCGAATCGATGCAGATGAATTCGCAAAGGAAATGGAAAATAGTCCATTGGTTATAGATGTTCGAAAACCCGATGAATTTGAGGCGGAACATGTCATTTACGCGGAGAGTATTCCTTTAGATCATATAAATGAAAATTTGAATAAGTTTCCAAATAAACTATTCATTCTTCACTGTGCGGGAGGATACCGAAGCATGATTGCTGCCTCTGTTCTTAAAATGCATGGAATTTCGGACTTTGCAGATGTAATTGGTGGGTTTTCAGCTATTTCTAAAACTTCTGTCAAAACCTCTCAGTTTCAGTGCTCATCAAAAGGAGGTTAAAATTTTTATTTTT
>VGML01000216.1 GCA_016866415.1 Bacteroidota bacterium
AATTCTACCGTGTTCGAGTTGCCAACGTTCGGAGAATGGCAATATTAAAAAAACAACACATTAACGGATTTAAGGGCAATGCACAAGAACTTTATCAAGAAATTAGAAACGTTGTTTTAAAACAACAAAAAAAGTTTGAAGAAGCGTTTCAAGAAATATCATCCGAATTAAAGGAAAATGGCATTCATTTCATAAATGAAAGTGACCTAAGTGAGAAACAAACTTTTGAACTTACTAAGTACTTCCAAGATGAACTCCGACACGTTATCTTCCCAATTATTTTAGATAAAAAAAATACATTTCCGAAACTACGAGACTATGCTATTTATCTTGCAGTAAAAATTGAGGATTCAAAGGGAAAAATCAAATATGCATTAATTCAGATACCGTCCGATATCTCGCGTTTTAAACTTCTTTTTGATAAAGAACGAACGGAGGTAATCCTTATAGACGATATAATTCGATTGAAATTGTTTGATATTTTCAGGATTTTTAAACCGAAAAATGTTTCTGCATATACATTTAAATTTACACGAGACGCTGAATTGGATTTAGATGACGATTTAACACTCCCGTTTATTGAAAAAATAGAAAAAAGTCTGAAAGAAAGAAAAAAAGGTGTTCCAGTTCGATTTGTATTTGATGAAAAAATGCCAGATGACTTATTGAATTTTCTTCTCAACAGTTTGAACTTGAGGGCAGGAATTAATACGATACCTGGAGGACGTTATCACAACAACAAAGATTTCACATCCTTTCCAACATTTTCAAATCCCAATTTTATTTATACTCCTCAACCTCCTTGCAATCATCCTGATCTTGAAAATCAGCATGGAATCATACAAACAATTCTGAAAAAGGATATAATACTTCATTTCCCCTATCAAAAATTCGATTACGTCATTGACTTACTTCGTGAGGCAGCGATTGATCCCAAAGTAAAATCAATTAAAATTAATATCTACCGTGTTGCAAAAAATTCAGATATAATGAATGCTTTATTGTCAGCTGTTTTTAATGGCAAAGAAGTTACCGTTGTTTTTGAATTACAAGCGCGTTTTGATGAGGAAAATAACCTATATTGGAGCAATCGACTTAAAGAATTTGGTGCAAAAGTAATATATGGTGTTCCGAATTTAAAAGTTCATTCCAAACTACTCCAAATTCAACGTATAAAAGACGGAACTGAACAATTAATAACCTATATTGGAACTGGGAATTTCAATGAAAAAACTGCTCGAATATACGGAGACTTAGGCTATTTGACCGCAAAATCGGAAATTTCTAACGAGGTAAAACGCGTTTTCAGAATTTTAGAAAATAATTTGGAAAGATCCCTATTTAGAAATCTGCTTGTAGCTCCTTTCAATTCAAGAAGAAAGCTTACGTCTCTAATTGAACAGGAAATTAAAAATGCAAAAGCCGGATTGAATTCTGAAATTAAAATCAAGTTAAATAACCTAACCGATTTAAAACTTATTGAAAAGCTTTACGAGGCAAGTCAGGCAGGAGTTAAAATTGAAATGATTATTCGAGGAATTTGTTGTCTAAAACCAAATGTTAAAGGTATAAGTGAAAACATTACCGTTATTAGTCTTGTTGACCGATATCTGGAGCACGCTCGATTTATGCGATTTGAAAATAACGGCAATCCAATTTACATACTTACGAGTGCTGATTTTATGGAACGAAATCTTGATAATAGAATTGAGGTAGGCGTTGTGATTAAAGAACCATCAATTCAGCAAGAATTGGACACTATATTTGATTATCAGTGGCGTGGAAGCGTGAAAGCGCGTCTTATTTCACCAGATCTAAAAAACCGTTATCGCAGAAGAAATCTACCTCCATTTCACGCGCAGGTGGAGCTTTATAAGTATTACATGAATGAGGCTAAATAAATTCAATAACAATCGATCGAGTATTCCAATTCCAAATTTTAAAAGTATCACTATTTAAAATGTTAAGTTTTGGATATTTTATCAAATGCCTTTACATCCCACTTTTCGCAATTTCTATTTTTACATGTTTTCAAATCCCTACGAATTCGACGCATTGATTTTCAAATTAAAATTTGAATTTAAAAAGAAAAAAGCCGCTCTTAAAAGCGACTTTTTACTAAAAACTATGAAATAAAACTACTGCTTTACTATTCGTCCGAAGAATTCCTTTTCAGAATTGAAAAGGCGAATAATGTAAGCTCCGTTTGCTAAATTACCAAGGTTAATTTTTTGGTCATTTAACAATCCATCTAATTCTCTTTGACCCGTTGAATTAAGTAATTCAAAATAATATATACCATTATCATTAATTTCAATGGAAATAATACCATTTGTTGGATTTGGGTAGATTGAAACTGCAATATTATTTTCTGCAATTCCCAAACAAGGATCAGAAGTTACAACTACTGAATCTGTTGCTTGACAACCGTTTTGTGAAGTAGTAGTTACTGAATAAGTACCTCCCGTTGTAACAGACGTGAATGGCGTTGCGGCTCCGTTGCTCCAAAGTACGGTAGCTCCATTTCCCGTTGCATTTAACGTAACCGGAAAATCATATTCACATACCGTAATATCATTTCCTGCATTAACATTTGGAGCAGTTAACACTTGAACTTGAATAGCATCCGCAGATTCACAACCGTTAGAATTAATTACCGTTACGGAATATGTGCCCGCTTGAGAGACTTGAATTTGTTGCGTTGTTTGTCCTGTTGACCACAGGTAGCTCAATTGATTACCTGTTGATTGAACAGTTAATGTCGCAGGTAATTCATTCGAACAAACTGATTGATCATTACCTAAATTTGCGCCTGGTAATTCGTAAACAGTTATTGTTACAGAATCACTATCAGAACATCCATTTGCATCGGTTACTTCAACATAATATACACCTGAAATAGAGGTAGATATTGATGAAGTATTATCACCAGTATTCCACAAGTATGTGAGTCCACCTGAATTTGTCGTGGAATTTACTTGAATAGGCGCTTCATTTTCACAAATTTGAATGTCATTTCCTAATGAAACTTGTGGAGCATTTGAAATCGTAACCGTAACTTGATCGGAGTTAGAACAACCGTTTGCATCAGCACCAGACACTGTAAATGTTGTAGTTTGAGCCAACAAAAACGACTGACCATTAATCACATTATTAGACCAAGTGTAATTTACTCCACCTGTTGCCGTCAAGGTAATATGAGCATTATCACATGTACTAAAATCAATTCCTGCATTAATTTGTGGCAATCCATTAACAATAACTAAAACAGTATCTTTTTTAGTACAACCAGTAGTTACATCCGTTCCTGTAACGATATAAACGTTTGTGCTTGCAGTTGTTGCGGTTGGAATAGTAAGAGAGGAAGAAGAAGAACCATTATTCCAAATATAACTGGTAGCTCCTGTTGCCGTTAACGTTACATTTGACCCACCGCATACTGTTTGATCAGCTCCAGCAGAAACGACTGGTGGTGCGATTGAAGTTATCGTAATGGAAGCTGTTGTATCCACACAACCAAGTGTTGAATTGGAAACGCGAACAGAGTAGTTTCCTGCTTGATTAGCAGAATAAGTATTTGAAACGGCATTTGGAATTGAAGTTCCATTTAATAACCATTCGTAAGTTACGTTTACTGTGTTTGTTACAGCCAATTGAGTTGTTTGATTTGGACAGATAGTTAAATCACTAGACGTAATTGGAGCACCTGAAACCTCAGCACATGTGTTAACTTGGTAAATTGACAAAGTTGAACTTACCTCATTGGCAAGAATAACAAGTGTATTCCCATTCGGAGAATCTGAAGTAGGTATAATAATAATTCCTTCTGCACCTAAATCTGGTCCACTAAGGGTCGTGGATCTGTTGTTTGCGTATCCCACAAATACCGGAGAACTAGGATTATCTACATTAAACAT
>VGML01000217.1 GCA_016866415.1 Bacteroidota bacterium
GACCCTGAATTCACTTCCAAAGAGTTTGAGTGGTGGTGCAAGGAACATGAAATTGAGATTCAATTTATTCAACCCGGTAGGCCCATGCAGAACGGTTACATCGAAAGATTCAACCGGGTGTACCGCGAAGCCATTCTAGACGCCTACCTGTTCACCGATATCCGCGAAGTCCGAGCCCTCACCGAAGAATGGATCGAAGAATACAACGAACGAAGACCCCATGAAGCCCTACAGAACCGAACGCCCTCCGAATGGAAACAACAAATTCAACCTTAACTTAGCACTTTAAACCTGTCTGGAAAAAGGGGTACTTACACTTCATTTATCATTAAATTTGAATAATTAGATTATCTTTACTTTTATAAACGGCCTGATTTATAGGGGTACTTACAACTAAACATTAACAAAATGCAAGAAATTTCTACTCCAAGAACTTTTATTAAATTCAATGTGGAAAAATATGATCCGGCATATGTGATAAATAAAGCCTATCAAAAAACTAATGAAAATTGGTTACAAAAATTTTCAATCAAAAAAAAGAATCCTTTATTTGTTTAGAGTTTTTATTGCCTCAGTCGAATTCTCTGCACTCAATTGATGAAATTGACGAATTTACAAGTAATAAGGGGAACAACTGGAGACTTCCAAACTGGGCAGAGTTGGGAGAGTTAATAAATGCAAAAGATTCTGGTACAATAACAACATTGGTCGGCGGGGTGGATTACGAATGGGATTATTATAAAATCTTGAATGACAATACTTTTTGGGTGTACGATAGTGATGGAGGTTTAAAAATCTTTAATTCTGGACTTTATCGTTCAGATTATCTGAAAGAAAAAATGCGTCATAAAAATATTAAAATCAATTGGATTCCTCACCATCACATAAGTATTCGAAATCCTAATCAAAAGTATTTAATCCTTCTTACACGCGAAATTAATTTTTCAATTGATTTACTTGATCGCTAAGTCTTCTACCAACGCAACAATCTAGATAAAACGGATGGTATAGGTAAGGATAGGACCGCACGCAATCTATTCGTATCAGGTGGATAATATAAACCTACGATAATCTGCCGTTTAATATCAGTAAAGATCTACATGCAAAACAACATGCATTTTCTCCTGCTGTTTTTTTCATTACAGCAAAAATCTCATCAGGTATATTTGTATTACAATTTTGACAAATCATGTTTTAGTTTATATAGCCCATAACGGTTTGCGGCTTTGCGAAGAAGCGGATTTCGGAGCTCAAAACTGTCAACCCAGCAAAAAGATTGATACGAGGTAGAATGTTCAATTAACCACTGAGCCCGCTTTTTTTTTCAAAACCGCTGTTACAAGCTGCCCTTCTTTCTGTCCGAAGCTGAGTCCGCCAAAATTTACACTGAATTGTTGCACTGTCTGGGTGCGTTGGCTTTTGGAACGCTGTCTGTCGGTTTAGCACTAATGTCATTTATCTTGTGATTTAGGTATTAAAAAAATGCTCATTAATAAACCAAGTCCAACTACAACGTCAACGATATTCCACATTTGTCTGCCAAGTGCTATTTTAAAAAACGGTTGAAAAAGTAAAGCAAGTCCACCGTAAATAATCATTCCCGTTTGTCTGCCGTGTTGGTTTGCTTGATAAGCTAAAACTGCAAACCCAATAAGTCCTGCGAACCTTACAAACTGGTAAAAACCATAAGGCATATCTGCTAAACAGAGAAAGAACAAAATCGCCAAAACGATTTTAATAGCGTTACTCAAATTTAAGTTCATCTGTAAATTCTTGATGTAAACCGTAATTATGAAAGTCAAGCAAATGGTCTATTTGTTTTGGAAATTTTACGATTAGTGTCTGCTCGTCAACTTTCAATTTTGCTTTTACCATTTGCAGAAATTTAAGTTCACTCGTCTGAACATCATTGTCTGCTTCAATAATTCGCAATAGAACTTCAATCAAGATTATCTCTTGGTGTTCGTTAAGGTTGTTTGTTCCTATCTCTTGCAGATATTGATTTATTGCACCTTTTCCATTGGCTTTGATATTGTCAATATTATTTTTCAACGGTGTTTCAAAATCGTAGCCCATAAAATATATTTCATTGGCTACGATGGTTTTTATTTCTTCAATTTCTGTTTCCGCAATGTCTCCATCGCAAGCCATAGCCATTACGGCTGACTTAAATAGGAAATCTTTAAAATCTTGATTTTTCATTTTGTCGTTTTTTAAAGTCCAAAGCCAATTCTTGTAGTTGCTTCTTTTTCTGCACCTTTTGGTAACAGATTCAGCAGTCCACTATTTATTTCTGAAAGCCTTTCCCAATTTTGACTTTCAATTGCAAAATTTCCAGCATCAACTAAACTCTTTGCCTGTGCTTGGTCATTCATTCTTGTTCGATTGTTTTTGCACCATTGAAAAATGCCTGTTAAAAATTCGGGAGTTCTCCATCTAATTCTTGATAAAATGCTGTGCATTTCATCAGATTTTTCTTGAATTTTCAAAGGGCTATTAGTTGCAAAAAAAGCGTTCTCTTGTGCAACAATGTCGTTGTATGTTTTGCGTTCGTGGTCGTTTCCATTTTCGTCTAACATCTTTAAACATTCCTCTTTAACTTCGAAATAATGGGCTTTTACTTGTTGAATCCTTTTGTTTTTAGTTGCACTATCTATCTCTTGTGCAATTTTTCTTTTTTTATCTTCAAGTTGATAACGCTTGTCTGTAACATCATCATTTGTGAGGTTTTCGGTTTCCTCACTTACTGTTTCCATTTCTTTTTTCAGCTTATTCAAAGCACCTGCGGTTTCGTAATCTTCCTTATCTGTTGCTTCTTGAATTTCCAATTCTAATTTTTCTGATAAATCTTCTACTTGTTCTTTTAGAAATTCAATTGGCGTGTGTCTTTCCTTTGGATTGAAAGTTTGTTTAAACTCTTGGTCAGCCATATTGAGGTAAGTGGAAATTGTAATGTCTCTTGATTCAGAAATTGAAATAGTAATTTCTATATCCGAACCTTTAGCAACATCCCTTTTTATTTGTGTTCCTCTGATTTCCATAAAACCAATTCCTTTATTGGCTTCGGGCAATGCTAAATGAGAACCCTCTAATACATTGATGTAAATAAAATCTTCATCGTTTCCTTTATTCATTCCTTTATTTAATGGAAAACTAATACCCTGTGAACGAAGTGGAAGAATTGAGTTTTTTTGGAATACAAGTTTTAATCTTGTTTTGCCCGGATTGTCATAATCGTCAACTTCCAAACAAATATCTTCAGGGATTGGTTGTCCGCTAATTCCAAAACCGCTATTGATTCCAATTGGTTCTATATCGGTTTCAATTACATTGTTTTGCTCGTCATAAACGGCAAGTGTGAAAAAATTGTATGCCCCGTCAACCAACGGCAAATCTTCATTTATACGGTCGCTTAATTTTTTTATGCCAGAATCATAACCACCGTCTTGTCTTAAAATACGGTAACTTAAACCTGTCACATCACCAGTAATTCTTGCAGCAAATAATTCTTCTTTTTCTTTAGATGCTTTGTTGTAAGATGCTTTTATTGAAATTGAAGTATGCTTTTTGTTGCTTTCGCCTTTAGAAATCTCCTTTGGTTTGGTAGCTGAATAATATGCCGCTCCAATTGCTACCGCTGTGGTTGGGTCAATTTCACAATTTGCTGGTATTTGTAAAACTTCTTCAACACGACTACGAACGTATGGAATGTATGTAGAACCACCAACCATTAGAGTGAATTGAACATCAATTGGCTTCAATGAATTTCTTGTAATGATTTTTTTAATCATATCAATTGTTCCGTCAATGTTTGGTTTAATTAACTCGTTAAACTCGGAACGCGTTATTACAATTTCCATATCAACTTCCTTTCCT
>VGML01000218.1 GCA_016866415.1 Bacteroidota bacterium
TGCTCAAATCAATTAAGGTCGAGTTAACCATGTCTTCTTGTTCGAGACCGTGACGATTCATTTCCAAGTAAAAATCATCCCCAAATTGCTCTTTCCACCAAATTAAAGCTTCTTCAGCTTGATTCAGACCGACGTTCAATATTAAATTCGGAATTTCACCGTAAAGATTTCCTGATAGGACGATAAGATTCTCCTTGTATTGTTTGATTACCTCTTTATCGATTCTTGGAACGTAATACATTCCTTTTGTGTAAGCGATAGAAGCGAGTTTGATGAGGTTTTGATAGCCATCTTTATTCTTCGCTAAAAAAACGACTTGATAACCGTTATCTTTCTGAGATTTGTCCTCCAAGTTTCGACAAACGTTGAATTCACAACCTATAATCGGAAGAATTTCTTTTTTTGTAAATGGCTCTCTAGCTTCTTCAGCTTGTTTTCGTTCCTCTTTTATTTTATCATTGTAGGCACTTGCCGCTTTTTCGAAATGAAAGGCCGCCATCATATTTCCTGTGTCTGTCAGGGCAACAGCAGGCATATTCAAATCAATCGCTTTCTGAACGAGTTTTTGAACTTCAGCCGTTGATTGAAGAATCGAATATTGGGAATGGTTGTGCAAATGTGCGAAGTTTACATCCGCTAAATCAGCTGTTGAAGTTGGAATTGAAACCTTCGTTGGCTCCTGTTTCGGTTTGGTTGCCTCCCGCAATTTTTCACTTTCAGCTTTCAGATTTAAGTGGCTTAAACCTATCGCTTGAATCGGATTGGGATTAACTTCCTTGAATGCTTCAAAATAACCGTTCTGTTGAATTAATTGTTCGAGTGAAAAATGTTCTTTGCAAATCAATTCCAGGAAACAGCGCGCGGTTGCTTCAACATCCGCAGTTGCATTGTGTGCCTCGACAAATGGTGTTTGAAATAAATATTCGTGAAGCTCTGATAAAGATGGTAATTTGAACTTTCCTCCTCGTCCACCAGGTAATTTTAATATTTCAGCAGTTTCCTCTGTACACGTATCCAAAACAGGCAAAGTCAAAGGAGTTTCTTCACCCAATCGATAGAATTCACATCCGATCACATTATTGTCAAATGTTACATTGTGTCCAACGATAATTTTTGATTTTTGAAGCGCTTTTTTGAAAAGGAAAAGCACATCTTCCAATTCTTCTCCTCCGAGGTTTGCAAGTTCAGTCGAAATACCATGGACTTTTTCTGATTCGAAAGGAATGTTGAATCCTTTTGGACGAATCAAAAAATCTTTGTGCTCTAACAAATTTCCCAATTCATCGTGCAACTGCCAGGCTATTTGAACGACTCGCGGCCAATTGTCGGTATCGGAAATTGGAGCGTTATAGTTTCTTGGTAAACCGGTTGTTTCAGTATCGAAAATCAGGAACATAAGTTGAAAAAATTGGAAACTTAAAGTTAAGGAATTTAAAGCCTACGATTTTCAATTGTTAAAAAATTATTTTGGGTAGTTGTTGACATGTAAAAAGTTTCTTAAAACAATGGATATGTCAAGTGAATAACCTTGAATTTTGAGATGTAACCCTTAATTCTTCCATAAAAGACTGCCATCTCCGAAACTGAGGAAGCGGTAATTGCTCTCCAGCGCATGTGTATAGATTCGTTTCCAATCTTCACCTACGAAAGCATAAATCAAGAGTAATAAGGTTGATTCAGGTTGATGAAAATTGGTCAAAATAGCATCAACTGTTCGGATGTTATATCCTGGAGCAATTAATAATTGAGTTGGTAAAACTAATTGCGTTAGGTTGTTTGATTTCATCCAATTTTCGAGCGCTTGGTATGCGCTTTCAGTTGGTACGTCTTGCGGTAGTTCGTAGGCATCCCATTGTGTAATTTTAATTTCTCTCAAGCTGATTTTTGGATTGTTCATCGCTTTCACTCCCATCCAATAGAGTGATTCTAGGGTTCGAAGTGACGTTGTTCCTACACAAACCTTTGTTTCTCTGTGCGTGAGAAATGCTTGAATAAATTCGATGGAAACATCGATAAACTCAGCGTGCATTTCGTGTTCGCCAATGGTTTCACTTTTCATAGGCATAAATGTTCCTGCGCCAACGTGAAGTGTCACAAAGTGCGTTTGAATGTTGTTTTGTTCAAGTCGTTCTAAAAGTTCGTCTGTAAAATGCAAGCCCGCCGTTGGTGCCGCTACTGAGCCATCCTGCTGCGCGTAAACGGTTTGATAATTGGATTCATCTTTTTGATTCGCCTCGCGCTTGATATAAGGTGGAAGTGGAATCTTTCCGAAGATATGGAGGATTTCAGCAAATGAAATGGTCTTGTCATTCCATTCAAAATACAAAACAGACGGATTTTGAGCTGCATCCACTTTTTTGACTTGCAGTTCAATGTTTTCAAAAGTCAGACTTAGCGTTTCATCTTTCCATTTTTTGGCGCTACCAATCAAGCATTTCCAATAAACGCTACCTTTTTGAGACATAGCGCTTACAATATCAGCATAGCGATCATCTGATTCTAAACAGAAAACTTCAATTTTTGCTCCGGTCGTTTTTTGAAAATGTAGGCGAGCTTCAACTACTTTCGTATTGTTTGCAATTAAAAGTGTATTGGTAGGAAGATGTTCGTTAAGTTGGAAATATTGATAATCTGAAATATTTCCGTTTTTATAAGTCAACAGTTTACTTGAATCTCTTGGTTCAACCGGGAAATAAGCGATTCGTTCGTCTGGTAAATTGTAATTAAAATCGACGATTGATAGTGCTTGAATTTTATTCTTCAACATAGGCAATTATTGAAAATAATCCCAAATTGTTCCAGTAGGAGTGGGTGCAACAATGCTAATTTCTTCTTTATTCGTCGGATGAAAGAAACTTATTTTTCGAGCGTGCAAGCAAATCGAGCCGTCGTCATTCGAGCGTTTCGCACCATATTTCACATCGCCTTTGATGATACATCCGATTGCTGCCAATTGAGTTCGTATTTGATGATGGCGACCAGTTTCCAATTCAATTTCCAACAAATGATAGCGCTCACTTGAACTAATTAATTGATAGGATAAAATGGCTTCTTTCGCACCATTTGATTTTGAGTCAACAACGTAACTTTTGTTCTGGCTTTCATTTTTTCGAAGGAAATGGACCAAGCGGCCAGATGCTTTTTCGGGCTTATTCTCAACGACCGCCAAATAGGTTTTATTTGTTTCTTTCTCCCTAAATTGAGCATTTAACCGTTCCAGTGCCTTGCTCGTTCTCGCAAAAATTACGGCGCCGCTTGTCGGTCGATCCAAGCGATGAACAACTCCGCAGAAAACGTTTCCGGGTTTGTTGTATTTTTCTTTGAGATAAGATTTTATTGCATCGGGTAGGGTAGGGTCACCCGTTTTGTCGCCTTGAACAATTTCGGACGGAAGTTTATTGATGACAATGACGTGATTGTCTTCGTAAAGAATCCGATCTTGTATCATCACTTATTCGCTTCGTTGTATTGCTTATTTTTAATTCCTGCGATTACAGTATAAATGGCCATTACAATTATTAAAATAGTCAACCAACCTGGGAATTTCCCAATTCCATCTCCTTGTGCGTATGAATGCAATCCGACTAACATGAAATTAACGCCAAAGAACGTAAATAAAATTGCCGAATAGCCCCAAAACGAAACTACATTAAATAGAAACTTGCCTTTTAAACCTGGAATTAATCTTAAATGCAAGATTACCGCATAAACTAACACAGAAACGAGCGCCCATGTTTCTTTCGGATCCCAACCCCAATATCTTCCCCATGATTCATTTGCCCAGACACCTCCGAGGAAAGTTCCGATGGTAAGCATAAACAATCCAATGGTAATTGACATTTCTGAAATGTAAGTCAACTCGCTGAT
>VGML01000219.1 GCA_016866415.1 Bacteroidota bacterium
TGGTTGCACTGCAAGTTACACCTTCACGCAACCGGGATGTTATGATATCAGTTTAAGTTCTACTGAAAATGGATGTGTCAGTTCGTTAACACAAGATGATTTTATTTGTGTGGATAATTCCCCAATTGCGGCGTTTACCAGTTCATCAACTATTTTTAATGAGCCAATTGAAACGGTTAACCTCACCAACAATTCAGTTGGCGCTTCAACGTATTTATGGAATTTTGGTGACGGGCAGTCTTCAACAGCAATCAATCCTTCACACACCTTCCAAAATGCTTCATTTGGAACTTTTATTGAGTTAATTGCCTATTCAACGGTTGGGTGTAGTGATACTGCTATTTTGTCCATTGGTTTCGAACCTGGCGAAGTGTTTTATGTGCCTAATAGTTTTACTCCCGATGGCGACGAATACAATAACGTGTTTTTTCCTGTGTTTTACTCAGGCTATGATCCATACAATTATGAATTATTAATCTTTGACCGTTGGGGAGAGTTGATTTTTGAATCTCATAACGTACTAGAAGGTTGGGATGGCTCTTATGGTAATAGAGGAAGAAAAGCCCAAGATGATACATATATTTGGAAAATCACGTTTAAAAATTCGCTAAATGACAAACGAAGACAGGTGGTTGGACATGTGAATTTAATTCGATAAACGCTACATTGTCATATTTAAATCAGATGTAATATTGTTCGTATCTTTTTTCGATTGAAAGAACGAAATTTCTTTAAATAAATTACCTTTGTTTCAATGAGTGATTTTGTTGTATCTGCCAGAAAATATCGCCCACAAACCTTTGATACGGTTGTGGGACAGACGTCAATTACTGGAACTTTAAAAAATGCAATTAAAAACGATCATTTAGCTCAGGCATTTTTGTTTTGCGGGTCTCGCGGTGTAGGAAAAACTACAACAGCAAGAATCCTTGCTAAAACGATTAATTGTTTCAATCGATCCGAACAAATAGAGGCATGTGATGTGTGCGATTCTTGTGTTTCTTTCAATACCGGAAATTCATTGAATGTCTATGAAATGGACGGAGCATCGAATAACTCGGTTGACGACATACGTAATTTAATAGAGCAAATTAGAATCGCACCTCAACTAGGAACTCATAAAATCTATATTATTGATGAGGTTCATATGCTTTCTAACAGTGCATTTAATGCATTTTTGAAAACGTTGGAGGAACCACCAAAACATGCTATTTTTATTCTCGCCACTACCGAAAAGCATAAAATAATACCAACGATTCTTTCTCGCTGTCAAATTTTTGATTTCAATAGAATTCGAGTTAAAGACATTTCAGATCATTTAGCCGTTATTGCAACAAAAGAGGGGGTTACTGCTGATCCTGAGGCACTTCATTTACTTGCGATGAAAGCAGATGGAGCTCTTCGTGATGCCCTTTCGATTTTTGATCAAATTGTGACGTTCGCAGGAAATACAGTGACTTACAAGCATGTATTAGAAAACCTAAACGTGTTGGATTATGATTATTATTTCAAAGTAGTTGAAAGTGCCGAAAAAGAAGATATTCCTTCAGCCTTATTAATTTTAAATGATATCTATCAAAAAGGTTTTGATGGTCATAACTTCGTTAATGGTCTTACCGATCATTATCGTGATTTGTTGGTTTGTAAGGATGTTAGAACTCTTTCGCTAATGGATGTTCCTGAAACCATTCAACAGAAGTTTGTAGAGCAATCAAAATTGATTGATTCTTCACGCATATTGAGAGCATTGTCTGTTTTAAGCAAAATCGATGTGGACTATAAGTCCTCCAAAAATCCAAGGCTTTTGATTGAAGTTGGTTTAATGCAACTATGTTCGCTCAAACAAGAGCAGGAAAAAAAAAATGGCTGACGGATCGAGTTGATATCCTTCCTTTTCCAAATCAAAGTTTACGAAAAAATACTCAAACACCGAAGGCGAATCAACCTATGGTTAAGCAATCGTATGTCAAAGAGGAGTTGCCACCCAAGGTATTATCTGAACCTACGGGCAATGTTGGTTCCTCTCATGTGTCTATCAAACAGATTATAGAGGAACAAAAAGCCCAAGAAGTTTCGCCGATTCAAGATGACCTGCCTCGAGAGGGATTCTCCAAAGAACAAGTCAAAATGTATTGGAAACAATTCGCTTTTCAAATGAAGGAAAATGGGATGGAAACATTCTACCAAGCTTTAATTAAACGTGAGCCACATTTTTTGGAGGAGGAAAAATTTGGGTTAGAGGTGGATAATCAAATTCAAATTGATTACATCAATCCAATTTTAGGGAATTTTATCGATTTTTTGAGGAAAAATTTGAATAATTATCAAATTGAGATCACTTTGATTCTTTCTGATAATCCAAATAAAGAAGTTAAATACCTCACAGGGAAGGATAAATTCAACGCGCTAGCAAGAAGAAATCCAAATCTTCATACATTGAAAAATCTGTTTAATTTAGATATTGAATTTTAACATGATTTCTGCCAAATTTCAAAATGAGGCAATCGAAAAGGCTTTTCTGAACTTTCAATCGGAATGGAAAAAAAATGATTCAATTGAGGTGTTTACGTCGGGATCTACTGGTGAGCCAAAAAATATTTTATTTCCCAAAGAAAAAATGATTTTGTCAGCAAATAAGACAATTAACTTTTTTAATTTACGGAATAGTATTAACGCTTTAATATGTCTTTCTCTTGAAACGATAGCTGGAAAAATGATGCTCGTTCGCGCATTCGTGGGAAAATGGAAATTGAACATTGTTGAACCAACTGCTAATCCGCTTAATAATATTGATGACAAAATTGATTTTGTCGCGCTGGTTCCTGTGCAACTTGAACGAATTTTACTTGAAAGTCCAGAAAAGCTTAGAAAAATAAATACAATTATAGTTGGTGGAGCACCGGTTTCAAATTTCCTAATAAATCTATTGAAGGAGAATGAAATGACCGTTTTTCAAACGTTTGGAATGACGGAAACAGTTTCTCACATAGCGATCCGGAAGATTGGAATGCAAACTGACAATTTTTACGAAACAGTCGATGGGGTTAAGGTTAGTGCTTTAAATGGTAATTTGATGATTCATTATCCTGAAATGTTTGAAGAGCCTTTGCAAACCAAAGATCAAGTCAATATAATTTCCTCAACAAAATTTAAGTGGTTAGGTCGTTCGGATTTCATGATCAATAGTGGAGGCGTGAAATTGAATCCAGAGAAAATCGAACAAAAATTGGTTGAACTAATTCCTTTTCCTTTCTTTATTTGTGGTTTGAATGATGAGAACTTAGGTCAAAAGTTAGCTCTGGTAATAGAAAACAATTCAAACTATACACCCGAAAAAGAAAGATTAAAAGGTTTTTTAGACAAATATGAAACCCCAAAAGTTTTTATAACTGTAAAAGAAATCGTTCGCACGAAAAGCGGAAAGATGAATAGAATAAAAACTATAGAAAAAATAAACGAGGATGACTGGAAAACAATTGTTTGATTTTTTCGGTCTTCCGGAAAATTCATCGGAAGAGGAAGTAAGAAAAAGGTATAAGGAATTAGCTAAAAAATACCACCCTGACCGCAATAATTCACCAAATGCAAAGGAACTTTTTCAGAATCTAAACAAAGTATACAACCTCATTTTAAAGTCATTTAATAATCGAGTATCCAACGAATATCAAATACGTATCGATGCGGAATTGGAGAGACGGAGAAGAAATAACGAAAAGTGGAGAAAAATGGTCTTGGAAAATGAACGAAGAAAGGCCGAAAAAATAAATCAATGGTATGAACGACTGCAAACTGGTATTACTTGGAAATATACCTATGTTATTAGTCTATCATCCTTAATGTTAGTTATCA
>VGML01000220.1 GCA_016866415.1 Bacteroidota bacterium
AATTTTATTTAAAATAAAAGCTCTGCAGAAAATATCACCATTAGTATACCAGTTAATTTGTTGACTTCTAATACCAATTTCATTATCGGAGAGATAGAATAGAGTATCGCAATTATCAATGGTTGGATTCGTATTCATTTTAGAAACAATAAATCCCATTTTTGCATTATTGTCATAACCTGTTTTCTTAAAATTGGCTGAAATCTCAAACTTAAGTAAGGAATTGTTCTTTAATTGAATATTAATAACCTCAGGAGTATCTATAAGGTTCCAACTTAAAAAGTTATTCTTTTTACAGGAATATAACAAACTAATGAAAAATAAAAAGAAAAAAAACTTCTTCATTTACTAATTTTTTTCTTTTGAATCATTTCGTCGCCTTGGATTAGGTGATTCTTTTTTACTTTCACCTTTATTATTGATAGGTTGATTTTCAATTGGAGTATTTGAAGGATTTGCCTTACCTTCTAATTTTTCCATTCTTTTGTCAAACTGTTTCAATCTATCAAAAAGAGTATCTAATTGAACATTTAGTTTTTTTATTGAGTCTTCTAAAAATGAAATTCTTTCTAATTCTGAAAAAACAGGATTCACTAATTGTGAAATAAAATTCTCATAATTTGGAATTCTTTCATCTGTAGAACTGTAACACGCAATTGATTCATTCAAATTAACTTTGGCAAGATTGCTAAAGTTGTATAAAGTTAAATTATATGTTTTCTTTATTTCTTCTCTGTTAGAGGTAAACAATAATTGTTTTTTATCGAAGTTCTGAAAAACTACATTGAAATCATTAAATAATATTAGTGAGTCCAATTTCGAAAATCGGATCCTTAATCCCTTTGACCTATATTTAACATTATCATGAAAAAAAACAATTTGAAAATTGACATCATTGATATTTTGAATTCGCTTCTTCTTCAGTAGTACCGAAAACTTCTCAAGGTATTTTTGTTGATCACAATTACTTAAAGGACATATGAAGTATATAATTTTAGATTTTTTTTCAAATTCTAAAGTGTCTTCATTTGATGTTACATATAACGTATCAATTTTCGGTGTTGACCGTAAGTTTTGAAGACTAAAAAGAAGAAAAAAAAACGCAAAAAATCTCATTGCCTATCTACATTTTGAAAATCTAATGCTCCGTGTCTTAAATGATCTTTTGTAGCACAATTCATTATTTACGATTGGAGTAATAGTTACAAAATAATAGGAATCAGGATCATTAATTTCTCCAATTAATGAGGCATTTTTTTGATCAAATTGAATTTCCAAGAATAAATATCCATCAATAATATCTAATTCATTTGTTAGATAGTTTTCATTATAAACCACATTCCCATTCTTGTTTTTTATTGAAACATTATAACTTTCTCCACAGACTTTTTTCAAATGGAAAGGATACTTATAAGTTCCTGAAAAATCTGAAACGGCTTTGTATTCATAGTCTGCTTCTTCATTTTCTGACTTAGCAAATAAATTACTTTGTGATTTTTCATAGGAAATTTCGGGCTTCCCATTAATCTCATTACAATTACAATCTTCTTTGTATATTAAAGTTAGTTCATCCTCATTCGATTTACACCCATTTTCATCAATATAATATGATTTAATTGTTTGATTTGAAACAATATTAACAATTGGTTTGTCTATGTTACTGCTGTTCAAGTTTGAATTCGAACCCCATTCTATTTTACTAACCTTCGAACTGGAAGAATATTTAATTTCGATTTGACCTTTTCCAATAATTGTGTCTTTTTCAAATTTAAAAGTTGGTTTTGAGTATTGATAAGTATTTGACAAGCAATAAATATTACATGGGTTTTTTCCGGTTGCCTCTTTTATTTTATTAATTTCTCTTTGTATTGAAAATCCATCACTGGTATTTACCTCCCTTACTTTGAAATGAGGTTCAATTTTATTGTTTTCAATATACTCAGATGAAGCTAATAAATAGTTAGTGTATGTTTTTTTTTCTATTAATCGATAATTGTCAAATATGGAATTCAACTTTTCTGTTAGATCAAATTCACAATTAATTTTCCTGTTTCTATAAGTAACGTCATTTTTTTTCTTTTTAGACCAAGTCGTATCAGGAATAGAATTAGGAGTGAAATGAATCATTGTAAATTGATTCAATTTTAAATCCGAATCTAAGTAAAGTGAATATGCGAGATTTTCCAAATTTGCATTTGTTTTTTTGTTCTCAACAGAAATAAAATAAAAATTCATTTCTTGAGCAGAAATTCTTAGTTGAAAAATCAAAATAAGGATTGATATTTTTAAACCTTTTTTAATATTACTAATTAACATGTTGTTTTTGCTTTAATTTCTCTAACCCCTTGGATAGAAATTCCTTCCTTCGTTTCAATTATTAATTTGATACTGCATTTAACTCCATCAAATCTTGTATCTCCAGGTTTGAATTTAAATGATGAAAGTCCAGTGACATCTTTTTGAAAAACTGCCCCATTTCCGTTGTCAACAACAAGAGTTGTCTTTAAATTTTCATCTGCAATGATTCCATTCCACGAAAAAATATTTTGAGAAGTCATTGAAAGCCCAACATCTACATTTATTTTCTTGGCTTTTTTCTTTTTAAAATAATTAACTTCAATACCATCAGGATTTACAAGAAATTTTACATCATCACCCTCGTTTCCTTCACCTTTTTGATATCCACTTCTCAGAATATTCTTTTCATTACGATAAAACTCTTCCCACTCCTTATTTTGATTTCCTTGGTCATTTGAGATAACATCATTTTCATTAGATGAAACTTTCTGACTTTGCTTTTCGCCTAATTCATCACTCTCTTTTTGAATTGATCCATTTTGATTATTAACATCATTTTTTTCATCTTCACTTTTCATTTCTGAATTATTTTCAGATTTGATTTCTGTATCATCAGATTTATCTGAATCCTTTTCTTTAGAATCTCCAGGAAGTAGTTTGTAAAAAACTAATGACAGTAAAGAAATGAAATTACTAAAAAGTAGGCGGTTCTGTTTCTTCTCATATTAATTACTATATCGGTCTCTCAAAATTAGATAAATTAGTGTGAAAAAGAAAAAAAATTGAAGACACAATACATAAAGTTCAAATTGTATAGAATTAAATTGATCATATGTTTCTCCAAGATTTTCTTTCAAAATATCCAAAGAAATAGCTTTTTTCTTAAGAATATTGTCAAACACATTTGTTTGTAGTCTAGTAATACCTGTCATAGACCATCTTGAGATCATCAAAAAGCTTGGAATCTTTACAAAAACAGCAGTCATTTTTACCATTACTCCTGAGAACATGATTTGAGGTATTAATGCAATCGGAATTAAACCCATAACTTTCTCTGTCGTAGAAGAGATAGCCGAAAGTGTCAATCCAAAGAGATTAGAAACAACAGTAATAATAAACATCCAAAAAATCAAAGTTGTAGGATTTTCCAATGGCACAGCAGATGACTTGTATTTTTCGGAAAGAATTAAAATAAAGATTGCACTTTGAATAAACCCAATGATAGATAAAACAAATATTTTGGAAATTAAATAAGGAATTATCCCTTGATTATACATCCTTTCACGCTTAAAAATACTGCTTTCTGAAACAATTTCTTTTGCTGCATTATTCGTTCCAAACCATATCGCAGAAATAACAATAAAAAACAAAACAATCTGATCTACCTCCTTAAAAATTAAAATGACCAGAAAAGCAATTATCGGAGATTGACAAATTTGAATTGCTAGTGTCTCAAGATCATTTAATTTCCTTGACAAATATCTTGTTATCAACCAAAAAGTTTGAGAGAAAAAGTTTGTGTGTCTATTTGGATTAAATTGTGTTTTG
>VGML01000221.1 GCA_016866415.1 Bacteroidota bacterium
TTTTCCTTTCAGGACAGAAAAGAAAGAGCAGTTGAAAGAAAACGCAAGAAAGAGTTAAAACAAGAAAAAAAGAAACAACAAGCCAAAAAGAAATATCTGAAAAAAAAATATAAGCGTCACATGAAAATTCAAAGTAAGAAGAATCGAAAATACATGAAAAAGACGCGTCGAAGAATGCGAAATGAGATTAGGCGAAAAAATTAATTTCGTAATTTGTTGAAAATATCAAAACGATACTTTACAATTCTCATTAAGTAAGAGATTTTTTATTTCGTTAACAGATAAATGTGAAAAATCAGATTTAAGCATATCTCGTTTTTGTTTGGACATGAATTTTAAATTCAGCCCCTCATAAAAACGCCTTATTTCGTTCTCGTTTTCCAAAATTAGTCCAGGGACAATATCTGTTTCGTTTAAATCGTTTTTTGCTACCATCGTGAAATACGAACTATTGGTATGAGAAATAATTCCTGTCTTTGGATACATTGCCTCAACCCGAATTCCAACTATCATAGATGATTTTCCAACATAGTTGATGCTTGATTTTAAGGAAAGAAGTTGACCAACTTCCACTGGATTAATGAACTCAACTCCGTCCACCGCAACAGTGACGCAATAGCCACCATAATGTTTTGAAGCCGTCACATAAGCAACCTTGTCCATTAATGATAACAAAATACCTCCATGAATTTTACCTCCAAAATTGGAATATGTTGGAATCATTAACTCTGTTAAAATTGTTTGGGATTCTGAAACTTTTTTAAATGAATTGTTCATATTGTCAAAATTATGGTTTCCAGATTTAAAATTTTCAGCTTGATTTGAATTGTAAATTTAAATGATAGTTTCAGTTTCAAAAATTATTTATTCTAATTGAATCAGTTTTTCTTCCCAACTAATCATCAATTCATCTAGTATTTTTTTCTTTTTGTTATATTCACTCAATACGAATTGACTTTCTTGTTTCTCAAAATCCAATTGAGAGATCAATTCATCCATTTTTTTCAATTCGCCTTCAATTGATTCAATCTCCTTTTCCAAGTTTCTAATTTCTTTTTCAAGTTTGGAATTGAGATTTGAATCATTTTGCTTTTGAGAATCTTGTTTTAAGATTTTTACAGGTTCTTTCTTGACTTCAGGTTGGATAACTTTTCGATTCATTTTGTAATCAAGATATTCCTGAAGGGTGAAATGATGAATTTTCAAATTGTGATTTTCAATGTCCCAAATGCGATTTGTCAAATCTTGTAAAAATTCTCGATCGTGGGAAACAATAATAAAAGTCCCTTCATAGTTTTTTAGGGCTCTTTTTAGAACATCCTTGCTCTGAATATCAAGATGATTGGTGGGTTCATCAAGAATTAAAAAATTGGAAGGACTAAGCAAAAGTTGACACAGCGAAAGTCTCGTTCGCTCACCACCAGAAAGAACGCTAACTTTTTTCTCAATATCTTCATTACTAAAAAGAAAAGTCCCGAGTATTGTTCTTAAATCTTTTCGAATTTCTCCTTTTGCAACATCGTCTACCGTTTCGAAAACAGACTTGTTTTTATCTAGATTTTCGGCTTGATCTTGCGCAAAATAAGCGACTTTAACATTGTGTCCATAATTGACAGTTCCTTCGAATTCTATTTCTTTCATTACGGCTTTTAATAAGGTCGATTTACCAACTCCGTTTGGCCCAAGTAGAGCAATTTTTTCGCCTCTACCGAGCGTAATATTTACATTTTTGAAAAGTAATTTTTCTCCGTAGGATTTACCGAGATTATCCATTTCTAGAACCCATTTTCCAGGTTGTACACTCAATGGGAAGGTTAATTTCATTCTTGAAGTCGGATCCTTTTCGATTTCAATTCGTTCTGTCTTTTCCAGTTTTTTAATCAAGGATTGAGCGAAAGCCGCTTTACTACTTTTCGCCCTGAATTTATTGATGAGCGTCTCCGTTTGTTTTATTTCTTTATCCTGTTGTTTTTTGGCTGAACTCAATCGTTCTAACTCCTCGGATCTAACCTCTTTGTATTTCGTAAAAGGAAAAGGAAAGTCAAAAATTTTACTTAGACTAATTTCCAAGGTTCGTTTTGTGACGTTGTCCAGGAACATTCGGTCATGAGAAATAATTATCACTACACCATCGAATCGCTGCAAGTAACTTTCCAACCAGCTAATTGAAATGATATCCAAATGGTTTGTTGGTTCATCAAGAAGTAAAATATCCGGATCGTTAACTAAAATCCGAGCTAATTCAGCTCTCATTTTCCATCCTCCCGAAAATGTATCTAGACTACAATGCAGGTCCTTATCTGAAAATCCCAGTCCATTTAATGTGGTGGTAATTTTTTCTTCCCATTGAAAACCATCAATTAATTGAAAATCATGGTTTAATTCACTTAACTCGTCTAATAAGGCAAGGTAGGATTCACCTTCATAATCAGTTCTTGAGACCAATTGATCGTTAATTTCGTTTAGCCTTGTTCGGATGAAATTTAATCGTTCATTTGAAAAGTTTAAAAAATCGAAAACTGTTTTTGTTGAGTCAATTTTAATATCTTGTGTTAAAAATCCAATATTTGTTCCTTTGGGTGTATGAATTCCGCCCTCAGTTGGTTTGATCTTTCCTGACAAAATTCGAAGTAAAGTTGATTTTCCTGCACCATTTTTCCCCACGAGACCAACTTTTTCACCTTTATTTATTTGTAAGTTAATTCCCTGAAACAAGTATCCTTGGGGTAAAAAATATCCTAAATTATCCAAATTGATCATAGTGCGAAATTACATTATAATTCACTTTGAGTATCTATTCAGTTGTCAAGTTTATTTTCTTAAAAAAGCATAATTTGAACTTAAATTCAAAAAAAATGTTTAGTTTTAAATTATTAAATTTATTACAAATGGGAAGACCACCAACAAAACCGGCTAGATTAAAAAATGGATTTTATATTGAAGTTAAGACTCAAGGATCTAGTGCAATTTTAATTAGAAGAGACACAAAAGAACAAATGTTAGTTGCCGCTGAGGATTACGCACGAACCAAAGATGTTACAATCAAAGGTGAAATGTTGAATGATAAATGGATCAATGATTAACGATTCGCTCAGAGAAAATTCTCTACCTAAACCTCTTTTAAAATATCGTTTTCCACTTTGGTTAACGATATTTTTTTTGTTACTCATTTTAATTCCAATTTTAGTTTTTTCTGACCAGTTATTTTTCGCTAAGATTTCTGGTATAAGTTGCTTGATTCTCGTAATTATTGCTCTCAGAATTTGGTTAAGAATATCGAGGTTTAATTCATCTAAAGTTGAACGAGTTGTTTTAAATTACAATCAAATATATGAGTTGGAGCGCAAGTATACTTTTTTAAAGACGCTATCCAATTCGAACAGGCAAATATTATTTCATAGAACTGGACTTTTGCTTGCTGAATTGGTATTTATTTCAGATGATGAACTAATTTTAAGTGAAAAAATTGATTTCGCTTTTAATTTTTCAATTTTTTTTTTCGACGATGAATATAAATCATTAAAAGGTTTAACTGTAGAAATTTGGAAAAGTGAATCAAATAGAGATATTTCATTAGAGTCGTTGCATGAAATTCATGAAAATAAACTTTCATTTTTAGATTATAAAGCCAAACTTTCCGAATCTGGTATATTCGATAAAATAAGGTCTAAGTTATCTGATCTCTAGGTCTATAATACAGATTCAAAATCTTTTCTCAAAAAAAACTTCAAAAAAAGTATTGTCAGAATAAAAATGATGCGTATCTTTGCACCCCGTTTTCGATGAAATGTTGTTGAATTTTGGGGAAAGTTAGGATTAGAATTTAGGTATT
>VGML01000222.1 GCA_016866415.1 Bacteroidota bacterium
AACATTCAATCTATTCGCATTTTAAATGCTTTTGGTCAAACGATTAGTACGTATTCAAATCTCATCAATAAATCGGTTTATCAAATTGATTTGACATCGCAAAGCGGTTTAATTTTAGTTCAAATTATAACAAACAAGGGCGAACGAACAATACGAAAAGTAATCTTAAAATAATTGTAATTATGAAAGGTCGAAGTTATTTCGACCTTTTTTATTTTTTTTGGAATGAAACTCATATTTTTACTGCTACTTATAGTCTTTTGCTTTAACTCGATTGGTCAAACAGCTAAAATATCTGGTTTGATTACAGAAGAAAGCACAAAATCACCAGTAATTGATGCAAAGGTTTTTTTATTGAAAGACAATAAAATTGTTAAGAAAACGCTTTCTGATGTTTCGGGTAATTACATTTTAAATGAGGTTACTTTCGGGAAATATGACATTCAAGTAATCGCACTTGGTTATGATACATTAGAAATTGAAATCAATGTTAAATCTGCCTCGATCAAACAAAACATTATTTTAGGTGAAAACCGTGAGTTGGATGAAATTAAAGTAATTGGAAACCTTGTTACTGGGCAAAATGTACCAGTGGCTGTTACCAAAATTCCACTTCAAAAAATTACGGAGGAACTTGCCTCCCGTGATTTACCGATGCTATTGAATGGAACTGCCGGTGTTTATGCTACCCAACAAGGTGGAGGTGATGGAGATGCCAGAATCAACGTTCGTGGATTTGACCAGCGCAATGTGGGAGTTATGATTGATGGTGTTCCAGTAAACGACATGGAGAATGGAGCCGTATATTGGTCAAACTGGTTTGGATTGGATGTAATTACCTCACAAATGCAAGTTCAACGTGGTCTTGGTGCTACAAAAATTGCTATGCCTTCAATCGGAGGAACAATTAACATAATTACACAAGGAATAGGCAACAAAAAAGGCGGATCATTTAAGCAAGAGTATGGGACTGGAAATTTCTTGAGATCATCTTTTTCCTACAACACAGGAATGAGTCAAAAAGGTTGGGGGTTTACTTTATCCGCATCCTACAAACAAGGTGACGGCTGGGTTTATGGAACGCCCAGCCAAGGATTTTTTGGTTACGGCAAAATCTCTAAAAAAATCAAAGACCACTTGGTTACACTTTCTGCATTTGCTGCTCCGCAGTGGCATGGTCAACGTTCATTTAATCAAGCAATTCAGTATTTCAATGCTGACAAGGCACGAGAACTTGGCTTACCGATTGATTCAACCCAACAGTTTTTGGATATGGGCATCCGTTTTAATCAACATTGGGGTTATCGAACGAATGAAAATGGTGAACGAGAAGTATTCAATGAACGAAGAAATTTCTATTCCAAACCACAGATTACATTGAAAGACTTTTGGAAAGTAAATAAAAAACTCGCTATTTCTAATTTAGCCTACATTTCAATCGGTCGTGGAGGTGGAACCGCTATATATAATTCCGGTTCATTACTCAGAGACAGCCAAGGATTGATTGATTGGGATAAAATTGAACAAGAAAATAAAGTAAACTCCCTTTTTGGAACGCCTAACATTGATCCAATCTATTCACCAACAGAAATTAAATCCTCACAGGTACTTTTGGCAAGTATAAACAATCATTTTTGGGTTGGTTATTTAGGTCAATTTAATTATGAATATTCCAAGAAACTTGAATTTTCAGGAGGAATCGATTATCGCTACTATGAAGGTCGTCATTACCAGCGAATTGAAGATTTATTAGGTGGAGATTATTTCGTTGACAAATTAGATAAAAATGCAGCGAGCCCCATGAAACGAGTTGGTGATAAAGTTGCTAAAAACACATTTAATGCAGATAGAGATGGGAATGTCCAATGGGCAGGTTATTTCGGACAAATGGAATACAATGGTGATAAAATATCAACATTCGTCAACATTTCTAGAATTTTAAACGGATATCAAGGAATCGATTATTTCCAAAAAAGAAAATTAGAACTTGGAGACACAACACTTTACCTTGGCTACAGTGAAGTTGGAGCAGAATGGGTCCCAGATACTGTTATTTATAAAGGCAGAACATATACAAACAATAGTCCAGGACTTGAATATCAACGAACAGCTTGGAAGTATATTCAGGGATTCACATTTAAAACAGGTATTAGTTTTAAATTTGATGAAAACATGAGTGTTTATATGAACTTAGGCTATTTGAATAGAACTCCAATGTTTTCCAATGTTATCGATAATAATACAAATAAGTTTTTTGAAGAAATAGTTAACGAAAAAATTCTGGCAATAGAACAAGGATTTAGCTACGCTACGAAAAAATTTGGTTTAAATTTCAACACCTATGTAACGAATTGGAAAAATAAACCCTTTCCATATGGAGTTGCAGTTCCTGATCCACAGGACCCTACAGAGTTTATTAGAATCAACATAAACGGAATGGATGCGATTCACGTCGGTGGTGAAATTGACATTGCATGGAACATCACAAAACAGCTTAACTTGGAGGCTATGTTTTCTTGTGGTGATTGGTTTTGGAATTCTACAAAAACGGTCTTCATTCCTCAATATGATAACTTGGAATTCAGTTTCGATGCACGTGGAGTTAGTGTTGGTGATGCTGCTCAAACGGCGACATCATTTACGCTTCGTTATGAACCAATTAAAAACTTATATTTCAAGGTACAAGCTCAGTATTTCGATCGTTACTATGCGAATTTCGACCCTTTTTCATTGCAGGGAAGTAACGGTGGAAGACAATCTTGGAAAATGCCAGGTTACTCACTAATTAATCTTTTTGCGGGATATAAATATCCATTCAAGTCTTTTACATTGATTGGAAGTGGTTCCATTACGAATCTTTTGAATACCATTTATATTTCTGATGCATCGAATAATATGAATGGAAACTTTGATAATTTTGATGCGCAATCAGCAACCGTCATGTTTGGTGGTGGATTTAGATTTAATGTATCATTAGGAATTCAATTTTAATATAAAAACTATAAACTCATGAAAAAAATAATTTTAATAGGAATAATTGCTTTCACATCACTAATTTCCAGTGCACAAACCATTGCTGATGCTCGTAATATGGGCATTGGTCAAACTGTAACAATTCGTGGTGTAATAACAAATGGCTCTGAATTGGGAAGTATTCGTTACGTTCAAGATGCGACTGGCGCATTACCGATTTACGGAACAGGGTTAAATAGTCTTTTGAGAGGTGATTCAGTTACAGCAACTGGCCCTTTGTTAGATTTTAGCGGATTACTGGAAATTTCGCCAGTATCAAATTTCATAGATCATGGTCCATCTTTAGGAGGATTACCAACGCCTCAATTAGTTCCTCTTTCAGTAATCAATGAAGCAATTGAAGCACAACTTGTTAGAGTGGACAATGTTACTTTTGTTCAGACAGGAAATTTTGCAACTGGAAATAGTACGGTGCAAATAACGGATGGAAGTACTACCTTGGCTGTTCGAATTAACGGAACTACAAATATTGATGGAACAGCAATCCCAACGGGCCCCGTTTCAATTGTTGCCCTTGTAGGTCAATTTAATGCCAATTATCAGCTTGTTCCGAGAGATTTAAATGACATCTTTCCATACATAGCTCCTGCTCGTGAGATAAATGTTAAAATGGGTGGATTAACGGTTTTGAATAATGGAACTTATGTCATTGGAAATGTTGCATCTACTAATGTTACGATTGAAAATTCAGGATCTCAGAACTTGACTGTTACAGCAACAACTTTAAGTGGTGCAAACGCAGCGGATTTTAGTGGGACTTTCAGTGGAACAGTTGGTCCAACAAGTAGCCAATC
>VGML01000223.1 GCA_016866415.1 Bacteroidota bacterium
AATTAATTTTAGCAATTCTATTCTCGAGCGTCATTTTTGCGATTTTCAAACTATTTGTTCGCTTTCAAATAGATACGTTTCAAGCAATCGTTTTCAACTATTTTACGGCAGCAATTTGTGGATTTGGATTATATTGGAAATCGTGGGATTCAAATAATTTCAACGAGTTAACCTGGTTGCCTTTTTCGCTATTAAGTGGTTTGCTTTTCATTTCTCTATTTGTAATCCTCGGACTAAGTTCCCAACGAAATGGTGTTGCTATAACTTCAGTTGCTACAAAAATGAGCATGGCAACAGGGATTCTTGGAATGATATTCCTTTACCATGAATCAGTTGGAATTCTTAAAATATTTGGGATTCTATTAGCGTTTACTGGTGTAATTGCTGTTTCTTGGACGAAATCAGATAAAGAAAAAAGCCAGGGAGCTTGGTGGATGTTAATTCTACTTTTCTTCGGAAGTGGATTGTTAGATGTTGTATTGAATTATGCTCAAAAAAACGCCTTGGGAACTTTAACTTCCTCATTGTTTTCGGCAATAGGATTGGGGGTTGCAGGAATTATTGGATTGTCAATTTTGTTCGTTCAATTAATTCGTGGAAAAGCAACGTTCGAATTTAAAAACGTTATTGCAGGAGTAATTCTCGGGATTCCAAATTATTTTTCAATTTATCTTTTGATTAGCTCCTACAAATCAACTGGCTGGTCTGATTCAACAGTTTTGTCAGTAATCAATGTTTCTGTGGTATTGATGTCGACAATGATTGGTTTGATCTTTTTTCAAGAAAGGGTTAACCGATTAAAATTAATTGGACTTATTCTTTCTTTGTCTGCCATCGGATTTTTATACTTTGCTGAAAAATAGTTTATTCAAAAGTAAATTACCTTACCTTGAAATTTCATTTAGAAATTCTTCCATCGAATCAAATTGAAAATCAGCAAGTGCTAATTTAGGATTCGGAAAATGTGTTTTTTCAGGAATACAAACTACTTTCATACGAGCAGCAAGACCAGAAATTACACCGTTGTAAGAGTCTTCAATGACAAGGCATTTGGCCGGTAAAACATGAAGCGCTTTCGCTACACTCAAGTAAACAGCAGGGTGTGGTTTACCGTGTGATTCGTCCTCCGCAGACCAGGTAAAATCGAAGTATTGATTAATATTAAGTGAATTCAAAACGGCATTTATAAGTCTTTTTGAAGAGGAAGTAGCTAGCCCAATTTTTACATTTTTTAATTTTAAACACTTCAATGTGTCAATTACTCCCTTCAGTGGAAATGGATTCTTGATTATCAACTCCTCCATTTTAGAAATGATCGCTTGTTCAACTTGCGACTCATCAACAACTCCCCATTTTTCTGTAACATTCCAAAAGTGAATCACTTCATCAATGCGCAAACCAACTGTTTTTTGAAAATCTGACTTTGTCAAAGTCGAACCTAATGATGAAAAAACCTCTTCCATTGCAATTTTCCAGAGTGGTTCGGAGTCAATTAATACACCGTCCATATCAAAAATGACTGCTTCAAATGATTCAAGAGTTAATGAACTATTCAATGAGTATGATTTTAAAGTTAATTCCAGAAATCCCATGTAATTCCAACTTTCAACTGTGTCGATGGAAATGCGTAACCGTTTACAATCTCTGTCTGACGATTTTGCCAAAAGTAAGCCAAGTTATCCATTCTAACAAAGAAGCGAAACGTTTCAACTTCGAATGAAGCAAAGGTTGCCAAATTCATATAACCAGGAGAAATTGGATTAATTGAGGAATTTTCCAAATCAAACAACGTCATTTGAGTCACGAAATTCAATCGTTTATAAGAGGACATTAACATGAATTCGATTCCTGCAAGCGCCTTTAATTTTTTAGCTTTGAAAATCCCGCCTTTTGCGAATAATCGAGCATTCATTAAATGTGTTGGAGTAAACCGTTTACTTTCTTCAATTGCAGTATATTGGTATTTAAAATATCCATTCAGCCAACGCCAATTTAGTTGAGTTTTTAATTGTATTTGGTTATAAATTCCTTGGGAAACATTCAAGTCATTTCGCCAAATCCGTGACTGCGAATCAAATTGATATACTTTATTGAATTGCCCAAATTCGAAAGATAAATGAAAAAGTTGCTTTCCGAATTTACGCCCAACCTGGGCATTCAGATTTTGAAACCATTGCTTTTCAAGATTGACCGTTTTGTAGGCAACATTGTTTGAATAGAAAAAACGTTGGAAAACACTAGGAAGTTCATTAATGACTTGATGCGAGACGTTGAAATCAAGCCCAACTATATTTCCTCTTAAACTCAAGGAATTATTAAATCCGTTCGACGCACCAATGAAGTTATAATTTCCATTCTGTCTGAAACTTAATTTATTCATTTTCAAATCAATGTTGCTGTATATTCCTATTTCCAACGTATCGTTTCGATAAGCGAAGGCTTGATAATTCCAATATGACGAACTAACGCCTCCTTCCAAAATAATATTTTTAGATTTGTAAAATAGACCAAAATCATTTGTCACAGTTTGTTGTAAAAGCGAGTCATTGGTTTTCAAACTATCTAGATTGACAACAGAGTAAATTACTGATAATGAATCATTTTCACCGTATAATCGCTTAAAACGGCTATATCCGTGATTTGTAGCAAACCCAACTTTTCTTATTGAATCTTGAATCAAGGAAAATTTATTAGACAATCGAAATGACAAAATTTTATGTATTGATTCTGCATTTTCTTTCAGAACAGGAATCAATTCAGGTGAAAAGAATTCAACCAACGAATCGTTTTGGATTCCGCCGCTCCAATTTCGTAGAACTTTTTGAGAATGCGCACGCAACTGAAAAGAATGCCATTTGCCATTTCGAGCCAAAGAAACTTGATATTTGCTATTTTGCGCATTTGTATTTCTAAAAAAGCCGTTTGTTTTGAAGTTATGAATCGAAGAGTTTATTAAAAACCCGTGCTTGAAAGCTTGTTCATAATCAAAATCCAACCTCTGAGTAGCTTGAGCGCCAAAGGAGTAGCCAAAACCAATATGAGGTAAAGCTGAAAAAATTAAGTTCTTGTAATTTGGCTCCGAAATTGAAAAAATTGAGTTTCCAGGGTGAAACAATTGATTCGGTTGAGAAAGATATGGATTATCAGATTCAGCGAATAAAAAAGAGGAAGCAAATGGTCGAACGACTTCATCCAATGTATCTAAATCCCCAAGAGTCGCATGCCGATATTTCAACGTATCAAAATCGAAAGTTATGGATTGACCAAATAAATTCTGGACTACACAGACAAAAAGAATCAACTTGATTTTACGAAACATGTAAAACAAACTTAACAAAAAAAAGGGGCAAAAGCCCCTTCGAAATTCATGATCAATTAAATTAAAGCTTGTTTACGTGAACTTGCAATCCTGACTTAAGATTCGCAGCTTTATTTTTGTGAATAATATTTCTTTTCGCCAATTTATCCAACATCGCAACAACTTTAGGTAGAAGCGTTTCAGCTTCTTTGCGATCCTTTAACTCACGTAATTTTCTCGCCGCGTTACGAGTTGTTTTGTGTTGGTATTTATTCAATACTCTTTTCGACTCGTTTGAGCGAATACGCTTGATGGATGATTTATGGTTTGCCATTTTCTATTTATTTAATTCTTAAAATTTTGCAGCCCATAGGAGAATCGAACTCCTGTTTCCAGGATGAAAACCTGGCGTCCTAACCACTAGACGAATGGGCCATTTCTGGCAGCCCATAGGAGAATCGAACTCCTGTTTCCAGGATGAAAACCTGGCGTCCTAACCACTAGACGAATGGGCCAAAA
>VGML01000224.1 GCA_016866415.1 Bacteroidota bacterium
TAATTTGGATGTTGCAAACTTTAGAAACGGTGATTCTATTCCTCAAGCGAAGACCTATGAAGAATGGTTAAAAGCAGGATAAAACCAACAACCAGCATGGCAAGCGAAGGTTAGAACGCCTTGGATTGAATTATTCCAGAACCGAAATAGAAGATTTTTTGATTGAGCAGTTTGATTAGTGTTTGCTTATTTTGGTTAATTTGGATTAAAAGGGAAAAATAAGCAAAATCCAAATTTTTCATAAATATTTTGGTCAACTTTTGGTCAACTCAAAAATAAAAATCAACATAATCAATGCTTTAAAGTTGTTTTAGTGACCTCGCCAGGAATCGAACCTGGATCAAAAGTTTAGGAAACTTCTATTCTATCCGTTGAACTACGAAGTCTTATGGCAAATTTAAAAATTAAACTTCTTAAAAGTTTTTTATTTTTTTTCTATTTCCTCCCAAACAACCTCTGCGGCTTTGTCCCAACTGAAAATATGGCCTCTCAAGAGGCCTTTTTCTTTTAATTCATTTCTTAAATTTTCATTTTCCAAAAGACGCAACATTCCATTTGCTATGTCATCAACATTAAAAGGATCGCAATAAATAGCAGCATCTCCAGCAACTTCAGGGAGACAAGTGGCGTTTGCAGCTAAAATAGTTGTTCCGCAAGACATCGCTTCAACTAGCGGAATTCCAAATCCTTCAAAATAGGGAATATAGGTTAATGCCAAGGCACTTGCCATTATTTGGGTCAATTCAGTTTTTTCCAAATGACCAGTGAAGATGATTCGATTTTCAAATTCCTTTGAAACGGGTAACTTTTCGTTCTTCCACATGGCACTTCCAACAATGACCAATCGAATTTCAGAGTTCTTCTTTGAAACGATTTTAAACGCTTCTATTAATCGTTTTACATTCTTGCGAGGATGCAAAGAGCCAACAAAAAGAAAAAAGGGATATCCATCAGAATATTTATTCCGAATTACTTGTTGTTCCCTAGCTTCAATCGGTTTATACTCGTCATTCGAACCATTGTAAATTACCTTGATTTTTTCTTTTGGGATTCCATAAGTCTCGTGAATGTCATTTTTCGAATATTCTGAAACAGTGATTATTTGTTTCGCTTTTCTGGCGAATTTTGGAAAGAAAAAGCGAAAGTAATTCGAAACAATCCAAGGTAAATCTTTCGGATTATGTTCAAAATTAAGATCATGTATTGTAACGATTTGGGGCACATCTGAACCAAGACTGCAAAATCCATCGGGCGACCAAAATAAATCTATTTTATGTTTTTTCAAGGCTCTTCTTAAAGAGAATTCAAACCAAATTACATAAAGAAAAGGATGTCGGGTAGGAGGGAAGAGCACGATTGGAGTTACATTTCCACTAAAAACATATTTTGAATCGTAGGCCCTATCAAAAAAAAGGATAAATTCGTGTTCGGGATGATTTTGGCATAAGCGACTTGTGATTTCTAAGGTATACTGACCAAAACCTTCAAGTTTGTTGGAAAGTAAATTCCGCGTATTTATTCCAATTCTCAAAACTAAAATTGATGAATGTAATTGAATTGCTTTTCTCTTCCAATCGTTGTTTCAGGACCATGTCCGCAATAAACAATCGTCTCTTCGGGTAACTTAAACATCGTTTCAAATATCGATTTTTTTAAGGTTTCAAGATCACCTCCAGGAAGGTCAACTCTTCCAAAACTTCCTTGAAATAAAACATCTCCATTGATTACGAAATTATTCAATTCATTATAGAAAACAACGTGTCCAGGACAATGGCCGGGCGTATGAAATACCTTCAACTCAATATCTTCAAATTTTAAGAAATCGCCATTCTTTAATTCAAATTCTGGTTCAGGAGCAGGCTTGTAGGCTTCAAAACCATATACATGTGCATAGCTTTCAACAATTTTCAATGTTTTATAATCTTCTTTATGCAAGTATATTGGAATATTGTACCGTTTGGCACAAAATTGATTTCCCAATACATGGTCCAAGTGCGCATGTGTATTCAAAATTGCTAATGGATTAAGATTGTTATTTTCAATGAAATTTTCGAGTTCTTTTTCCTCCTGTGAAAGATAACAGCCTGGGTCAATGATTATAGCGTTATTGTTATCGGTGTGAAGTATGTATGTGTTTTCCTGAAATGAGTTAAATTGAAATGATGTAACGTGTATCATGCAACAAAGGTAAAAAGTCTAGCGCAATAAATTAACGTGGCCAGTGAGTTGATATCTTCTTGTCTGAAAATCGTTATAGGTTAATTTCCAAGTATAGGTTCCGTCCTCACATTTTTCTCCTTTGTAAGTTCCATCCCAATAATCATCTGTTGAATTTAATGTTGCTATTAATTCCCCCCAACGATTAAAAATGAGGCATTCCATTTCCTTGATGTTTCCACCATAGACTCGAAAGACATCATTCACATCATTATCATCAGGAATGAATGTATTTGGAACATATACAACTGCGTCATAGGTAATGGTCACGTAACTTGAAGAGGAACAACCGTTGACGTCAATGAAGTTTACGAAATATGTAATATTTTGATTTGGCGTCGCAATAGGATTTGAACAATTTATGCAAGACAAATATTCGGGTGGGCTCCATGTATAAACTCCTGGTGTATGTGCAACTGCCTCTAGTTGAACTTCATCACCATAAAAAACATTTACGTTGGGTGTGATTTGTAAAGTTGGATTTGGATACAGAGCAACTTCAACATATGCCGTGTCTTTACAGCTATTACTATCCGTTCCAATAATCATGTAAGTTGTACTTTGCGAAGGATTTACTTGAGCAACATTTTCATTTACTGAAATTACGCTTGCCGGAGGATACCAGAGGTAATATTCTCCACCTGAGGCCCATATTGTGGCAGTTTCACCTGGACAAATAATCGTGTCATTTCCAGCCGTAATGTTTGCTTCTACTAATATAACATAGACGGAATCCAATACTGTTCCACAGGCATTGGATACATCGCAATAGTACCATTGATTTGTTGGCGGATTGACAGTAACTAGTGGCCCACTTAAAGTATTTATAAACAAATTAGGATTCCAAGAATAATTGTCTCCACCAGAGGCTAATATAGATAAAGAAGAACCTCTGCACATATTCAATGAATCAGGTATTACAGGGACTGGTGGATTGTAAAATACGGAAATTGTTACGGAGTCTTCGTTTAAACAGCCATTTGGACTTATCGCACTTACTGTGTACGTTATGGATGTAGTGGGCGTGGAGATAGGGTTGAAACTACTTGGGTTATCTAGAAAAGTTGATGGACTCCATATTACTGTTCCGTTAGTTACGACCTCTAATTCTGCAGAAGCTCCAATACAAATGCTGGTGTCAGGAGAAACGGCGATTGTATTCTCAAATACTTCTAAGGTAACTGGAACTGTAATGGAACCGCAACTATCTGAAATAATTACGTTGAATGTAGTTGTTGTGTTAATAGTCGCAGTTGGGTTGAAAACATTAGGATTATCGAGCAAGTTGGCCGGTGTCCAACTGTAGTTTGCTCCACCAAAAGCTTCAAATTGAAAAGATTCTCCTGGACAAATAGGACCAGATGGTTGCACGACTCCCCCTTCAAATGCACCAATCGTTAAAGTAATTGTAACAGAATCAGAGCTAAAGCAACCGTTTGTATCATATACAACAAGTGTTACATCATATACGCCGGGAGTTGTGTATTGATAAACTGGTTCAAACTCAGTCGATGAGTTGCCATCACCAAAGTCCCAAGAGTATGCATTTCCGTTCGTGCTATTATTTTGAAAAT
>VGML01000225.1 GCA_016866415.1 Bacteroidota bacterium
AGTAAGCCTTGCCAAACAATGAAGACGATCGCTCCGAAAAGACAAAAAATGATAAACGAAACAAAAACTCCTCTCCACAGACCACTTTTCACATTCAGATCGCGCGTTTGCTGGGTTGATTTCTTAAATTTCGTCAAAATAAAAATTTCATTTGTAAAAGATTTAACATTTGAAATTCCAGTCAATGCTTCCTCGATAATCGAATTCGATTGAGCTGTAAAATCTTGTGCTTCTTTGCTTAACCTCCTTATAAATCGACCAAAAACCACCGCAATGATAGCCATGACGGGTACAGTTCCCAGCATAATTAAGGCCAATTTCCACGATATGAAAAGTAAAAAAGCGATTCCTCCTACAATAATGATGATTTGCCTAAAAAATTCGGCAATCGTCGTTCGAAGTGTATCCTGAATCTGTGTAATATCGGCCGAAACACGACTCGTCAACTCCCCTACCTTATTCCGATTGAAAAAATCCATCGGCATGTAAATGAGTTTTGAAAACGCATCGTTTCGCATATCTCGCAACGTATTTTCAGTCACGTTATTGAAAATAACCACCCGAACGAATGAGAACAAGGCCTGAAATCCAAAAAGAACAAAAAGAGAAATGGCAACGGTATTAATATTGTCCATGTCAATCATTCGAACACTTTCATTCAAATTTTGAGATTGACCTGTCGAACCGAGTAATTTCCCCATCAAATAAGGAAAAACCAATCCGGCGGTCGTTGAAAGAAATAGAAAAATCCAACCAATGAAAAACAAAAAAGAGTAAGGTTTCAAGTAACTAAAAATCCCCTTCGCTTTGCGATAACTTTCCTTACTCAATTTGAATTTTTCGTCTTTTTTCTTTTTTGGTTTGAGCATTTTCTTTTAATGGATTACAAAAATAGGTGTTTTTCCATGGCAACGTTTACTTTATTTCTTGTCAAGCATTAAACTTTTTTGAAAGTAAGGATAATAACTAGTTTAAATATTATAAATTATTAAATTGTTTCATGCAGAGAAGATTAAAAAGTGTTTGGCTTTCTTATATTTGCATCTATGTTTAATCTCGCAAACCTAATTACCGGCTCTAATATGCTCTGTGGTTTCTATGCTATCATTTTGGCATTGGCGGGACGCATTGACATTGCTCCATTATTCATATTTCTTGGTGCAGTTTTGGACTTTTTCGATGGTTTTGTTGCTAGGAAAATTGGTGTTTCAGGGGCATTAGGCAAACAACTAGATTCACTTGCGGATGTTATAACTTTTGGCGTAGCGCCGGGTGTCATAACATTGGTAATGATTGTTTTGGGGGTTGATAATAGCTCGTTATTTCCTGTAGAAGATGCGTCGCGTGTTTATCAAAACGACTTGACGTATTACACATATTTCCAAGTTTCGGCTTGGATGCAGGCACTTGTCTATGACGTTCCAAACAATTTTGACGCTTCCATCAAGTTTCTTCCATTCGTAGCGATGATTATTCCACTTCTTTCGATGTTTCGATTGGCGAAATTCAATATCGATGAACGTCAGACGGATCGTTTTCACGGACTACCAACACCTTTGAACACTATGTTCTTCATGTTTTTTCCGCTTTACTTTTCGTTGAATTTGGACAACTGGGCGCACCAAGGAAACTTCATTCATTGGATTTTTGATTGTTACACAATCGCCGGAATCGCTGTTGTGATGTCGCTTATGATGATTACCGATATTCCGTTGATTGCCTTGAAATTCAAAAATTTCAGTTGGAAAGACAACAAATTCAGGTATTTACTCGTGGGAAAATCGTTGATAATTATTCTGATTTTTCAATTATGGGCGATTCCAATTATTGTAATTTTGTATCTGATTTTGTCAATAATTGATAATTACACAACCAAGAAATATGAAGTTCAAAGCTGAAATTGATGTGATGCCACACGATGCGTTGCTCGACCCACAAGGAAAAGCAGTTACAAATTCCATGAAAAACGTTGGATTACCTGAAATCGAGGGTGTTCGAATCGGGAAACACATCCGTCTGTTCTTAGAAGCAGATTCACTGGAAATTGCCAATAGCAAAGTTGACGAAGCATGTAAAAAAATGTTGGCAAACCAAATTATGGAAAGCTATAGCTTTTCAGTTGCTCAGGTTTAATTTGACCAAGAAAAAGAACTATAAATATTGGTAATGTCAGCAGAGTAGCAAATTCTAAAGCATTGAAATCCTATGTAAAAAAGTTGAAGGAGTTGGAACAAATTCAAAATAAATTAGAGTCTTAATTTCAAACCATACTATGTCTTCACAGCCACAACATAATAAACTCGCTTACATTTTCCTTCTTGCTTGGGTTCTTCCCAGAAAAGTTGAAATTTCTCTGATTTTCGACCTTTTATTTCAAGAGAAATGCGTTCTTTAGGATGGGTGAATAGTTGTGCTTCGATGTAATTTCCAAGTTTAATCGTATCGTTGTTTGCAACTATGACTTCTTTCTGAAAACCATCAATTGATGTATTTAATAATCGGGCAACAACATTTCGCTTTTTTCCGGTGGCGTTTATCAAATAGAATTCGGTGGAATAAATTTCAGCACATTGAGCGACTTCCTGCTTCTTGGGAACTTCTTTAACGATTTGTGGGGACACATAGGGTTTACTAATGGTATCTGAATAAAGACTTGGATCTATTCGAAGTTTGTAATGGCCGTATTCATCTGAACTATTGTCTACAACTTATGTAATAACTCCGTTTTCATCAAAATAATAGACTACATCATCCCATTGAATGCCACCGTCAGGATGTCCTGTAAAATGTGCTTTCTGAACGGCTCCAGATGGGTAATATTCAAAATTTACGGATGAGTGACCAGCGATATTGCGTATTTGTCTGTGATAAATTTCTTTTCCATTTCGATCGAAAGCCTTGACATAGCCCCAATTCAACTCATTGGTTAATTTAACCTCCTTGGTGGATATTTTTTTATTTGAATGTTAGCGTATGATGAAAGATGTATCCTTTTTTTGAGCTAATGAAAAGAATGACAATAAAATAGAAAGGAAGAAGAGACGAAAATTCATTTTATGTTTTTGCTTGAAATGTCAATTGTTGTGCCAAAAGTAAGTTTCGAAAGTGGTAAAAAAGACAGAAAGAATTAAAAATGACCGTTCCTTATTTTTCCTTTAGACATCGAACCGAAAGTCCATGATTTTTGGATGAAGTAGAACGCGATGCCGACCGACTTCCCGATGCTAATATCATCAACCAAGCGCTCGTTTCATTTTCTTGGTTTGAACTCCACCTCATACCAAATTGTCCCAAGTAATTAAAACTTTCACCTTCCAGTGCGCCGCCTGGTAAAGCATTGAAACCAATTGAGTTAGTGCCATTTCCTTCGTCATTCCAACCGTTTTTACTCTTCAAGCGATTCTCCTTCAAGAAATTCGAATAGTTTTACCCAATCGGAATCAGTTGGAATGCGCCAACCGTTTGGAACCAAGCCGCGTTTGTCACGAACAGCATACCAGTTGTATAATTTCCCATAGTTAGCGCCATTCTTTTCATCGAATTCATAAAAACACCATGTTGGTTTACTGTTTTCTCCTGCACTCAACCACTCGGAGATGTTTTTAGCTTGTGGAATAGGGTCACCATTTCTAAATTTAATCACATCCAAGTTCTTATCCATCCAGGTTTGTTCTCCAATTTGGATTGAACCAAGCTCAACAGGGTTTTGGCATTTTACAACATAAATATTCAGCAAGCAGATTAATAAAAGAAGGAG
>VGML01000226.1 GCA_016866415.1 Bacteroidota bacterium
TGCAAGTAATCCTACAAGGGATATTCATCTTATTCAATTGAATAAGCCTATTTTAAATAATAATTCCGGGATATTTAACAATGAATCCAATCCAGCGCCAATAGCTAAACCGAATTCTATGGAGACAAACAAGATCCCCGTGGAAAAAGAATCCAAAGAAAATAATATACCAACCAATTCTTTTGAGATTAAACCACCGAAAAATAATCCTCCACCGAAAAATCCGGATCCTATAACATCACCATCTCCTGCGACGCCTGTCAAATCACCAAGCATTAAGGGAGGTGGAATACCAATAAAAAAGGGGTGAATTGTTTTTGAAGATTTATCTCATATACAATGTCCTACGCAATGAAAATCGAGAAAATCAATTATTCGTTAAATCTGTTTAACCCTTACCCTTTTTAAAGAAATAAGCAAAATTTAGAACGATTATCTGTAATTTCTTACAAATTCTCGCCAATCCATTTTAGTGCTATCAAAGGTAAATAAAGGTAAAATACCGCGCTCTGAAAGTTGTTTGTCAAGTGTTCTCGCGTACAAGAATTTTGCTATTTCAAAACGATTTTCTTCAAACGTTAATGTTTCGATTATTTTATAAGCTTGCTGGTGATAAACACAGCTTGAAGCAAGGTCTTTTTTAATTGTTTCAATTTTGTCATCCTCAAAAGTATGGGATTTTAAATCTTTCATAAATCCCTCAAAGTCTCCGATTGTTTTTGTGCAATTTGAATTATTCAATTGATTATTAAAGTTCTGATTAGCCGATGTATTAGTTGAGTTCTGATTATTATTTACTGAAACATTTGAGGAGCTGTTATTTTGATTTGGTTGGTATTGAGAAGAATTTACATCGGTAGATGATGTCCCGGTTTGAGTTTGAGTTATTGTTGTTTGAGTTGTTTGCGATTCATTAATACTTCCATTCAAATTACCATTCAAGTTTATGCTAAGATTAACGTTTCCATTCAACATATCTGTTGGTGCATCATTAAAACCATTGGTGTTGACTCCAACACTTAGCTGAACATTTTGTGGAGTATTTCCACTTGTAACATTGGATGATGTGTTGGTAACGGCGCTGCTAGAACTTACATTCATCTGTTGATTACCAATCGGCGCATTTTGTATTGAATTTTGATTCGAATTTGAATTCTGTGAACTTGTGTTTGATGTCGTATTTACAGTTTGAATATTGACATTTCCATTATTCGGAGTTGTATTACTTTGATTGGTTTGAACCGGTTGTTGGTCGGAATAAATAAATGTATCGTTCGGGCGATATGTAACTGAATTAGTTTGAACCACTCCACTCGTTGGCAACATACTGACCAATTGCAATTTTCCTTTGCCTTTTTTAAAAACTACCTTCGTTGTTATATCACTTGCCGCATCGAGGAAAAAATTCTTATCAATGTCGGGTGTTTTTCCGTCCTCAAATATTAGTTTAACAGAATACCCTCCATCTTTAATTCCAGAGACACTGACATTTGTCTGTGCTATCGAGTTTTGTTTAATCCCGTTCATTATGACATAAAAGCGCTGACCCGAGTTATTAAATATGGACAGATTTGATTGAGACGATAGAAAAAAACAAGCACTCAAACAAACAAAAAGAAAAATAGATTTCATATAATTTTTTTAATTGACGCTAATTTATTAATTAAAAATCTGAAATTGATTTTATTAACTAAAAAACTAACAGTAATGACTTAGAATTCTGTCCAAAAGCATATTCGAAATTCGTTTGTCAATGTCTTTTTTTGATTGAAGGTAAAAATCAAATTCACTTGTAGTCAAAAGGCCACAAATTTGACCTATCAAAAAATGCTTGTAGTTTGGTTGTAAAAGGAAAAAACGTTTAATGCAATCACGCTTCTGTTCAATGGTCAAAACATGAGAGATTTGTTTTTGGAAAAGAGGTTCTTTGTTGGTTAGAGAAAGAATTAAATCGTTTTGATATTTCAATATTGGTCGTAACACCTCATTTTGAAATGCCTCAATTTCATTCCAAGCTATTTGTTCTGAAAATTTTTCAGGTCGCAAAGATTTTAATTCTAATTCTTCTCGCATAAATAAGCAACAATTAAAACTCATTGAGGTTCGTCACATCCCGAAATCAGACTGAAAAAAACCTTTCAAATAATTGGTTTCAATAACAATCGCCTTTTGGATTTTCGTTCCGTTTTTTTCTCTTGCCGAATAATGTTTGTGGAACGGCATTAGGTTCATTTTTTAGATAAAAACAAAGATCGCCATGTAAAACTTGAAATTCATTATTCTTAAATCGTTTCGCATTGTGATAAATCAAGTCTTCAACAAGTTCGTTGGGCGTACTAATCAAAAAGGCTACCCCAGGATTTATTTTTGTTACCCTTAAAACTCGTTTTACCGCATCTGTGCAATTATTAATAAAAAGCGACCACGGTTTTTGAATATTCCAAAGATCACAAAGCTTTTCTAAATCTGCAGAATTTTGCAGCTTACCTTTTAGCTTCAACACCATAGAAGGAGTATATTTCTGAAGTTTCAGAATCTCTCTGTCATAAATAAATGCTTTATGATAACTGATGAACTTTTCCTTCCTCCCACCGCCATCGTACTGACGATACTTTGTGTAATAGATTAAATTGCTTGAATCTTTACCAAAAGCCATTGAAACATGACCGGCTCCTGATTCAGTTTGATCACTTTCATAAATAAACAAGTAGATGTCATATTCCTTCGTAGACTGGGAAAAATAATAAGTTGAACCATAAATAATTATGAAAATGACAAGTTTTATTGACGTTTCGAAATATTTCGGCATCAAAAAAGAAGATTTAAAACTGTTTACTCAAATGAAATCAAAACAGCACCCTTTTCAACGACCTCTCCTTCTGAAATATTTATGGCACTGACCTTTCCAACACCTTCAGCTTTCAAGATGTTTTCCATTTTCATCGCTTCTAGCGAAAGAACATTATCACCAACTTCGATTTCATCGCCAACGGATACAAAAATCTTTAAAACTCTTCCTGGCATTGGCGCATGAAGTTCTTTCAGCTTTTTGATTTTCGGTTTATCCAAACCTAAGGAAGCGATCAAATCATCCAATTCGCCTCGTTTTTTAACTTGAAAAGTTCGGTGATTGATTTTGATTGTAAGCAAGTTGTTTTCTGAGTCATCTTTTACAATTTCTCCATGGAATTTCTTTCCATTATGGATCAGAAGAAAAAATTGATGGTCATACCATTTTACAAAAGCCCCTTCACTCGTTTGAGCAGGTTCACCATCAAATAACCAACGTGTATCAGATTGCATGAAACAAATATAAGGGAAATATCAGAAATAAACTGTCGAGATTTCCAACTTACTTAATCACCGAAATTCGCTCATTCCAAACCTTTGAAGCAGTTTGAACTTGCAAGATATACAATCCTGAAGAAATTCTTTCTGGAATAGAGAACTTTAAACTATCTTTTCCTTTTTGAAATTGAATTTTAGAGCCTTTTTGATCAATTAGAAACCCTGTGAATTCTCCTTCAAATTCAATTGCAATCGATTCTCCGGCTTTTACTGGGTTGGGATAAATGTTTGGTTTCTCGTTTTGGTTTTCCGAAACATTTGCCGTATTTCCGATATTAATGTTATCTAAATAGAGAACATTTCCGTACCGACCAATATTTCTAAAAGCAATTTGAAGATTTGACTCAGCCGAATAACCAGCTAAATCAACGGAATCCGTTC
>VGML01000227.1 GCA_016866415.1 Bacteroidota bacterium
TCCTCGTGAAATTTTAGAATTTGGGAAAATAAAACTTTCGAGATTTATCCATGATATGTATTCAAGTGCAACTAATTATTTTGTTGAAAGTCCGGAGAGAAAATCGTTTGCTGAATTACACCAGGAAGAGTATTTATATTTGGAGAAACACCTAAATAAATTAAACGAATTCGTCTTTAAGCGCGGTTAATTAACCAATGCTCCTTCCTTCAGCGACATCGGAGAAACAAAAACTCGTTCAACACTTAATTTATTCATCACCCAGCGTGTTTTAACTGCCGCAATTGGCGCCATCTTTTTTCGAATGGGAATAATGAATTCATTTTGATCACGCTCAGCTTGCGTTGACTGAATGATTTTTTCAATTTCTTGATTGAATAAATCCGTTGGAATTTCAAAAGGTTCTGTTTTTGAAGGAAAAGGTTCTTGAAAAGCGAGTTCGTAAAACGTTTCAAAACTGCCCGAAGCACCGACTAAAATAGAGCATTTCTTCTCATCAAAAAAGGATTGACTGTTTTCCTCAAGAAAAGCCTCGATTCGAGAAATATCGTTTTTAGACAAAGGATCTTCAAATGAAAACAACTGAAAAATCCGAGAAACGCCAATATTCAAAGAAATCAGATCAATTATGCCTTCCGAATTAGCTAAAATGAATTCGGTGCTTCCGCCTCCAATATCCATTATCATGGATGGTTCGTTGAATGGATAGGTTTGTCGAATTCCATAGTAAATCAATCGTGCTTCTTCTTCGCCAGAAACGACTTGAATATCTATTTCTGTTTTAGTTTTTACAATTTGAATGAACTCCAATTGATTTTTTGCGTCACGAATAGCGGAAGTTCCAATCGCGGTAATTTTTTCCACTTGAAATTCTTCGCACTTCGATTTGAAACGACTCAAACATGCAATAGCTCGTTCAGCAGCATCTTCTGAAATTCTACTTTCATTAATTCCTCCCATGCCTAAAGCGACACCTTCTTTAGTTGAAAAAACGTGTTGAATTTCATTTCCTGAAACATCAGCAATGATCAAATTGAAGGTATTGGTTCCTAAATCAATTAGGGCTTTTCGCATCTTACGATTTTTTAAGCCAAGAAATTAAATTTCTGATGCGAACTTGATGTCCAAATTGCAAAATTCCGTTTTTGTAGAGCCTTCCAGCGATTGACAGAAAAACATAGGTTGATACAATGAGAATCAGAATCGAAAAAATGGCAAAATAATACGTTCCATCGGGATAACCTTGCGCGATTTTAACCATTACAACCACCGGAGATGTAAACGGAATAAACTGCATCCATTGCGTAAATTGCGAATCGGGCAGAATGATTGCGTAATAACCAGCATAAAGCGAAAAGCCAAGAATAAATAAAATCGGAAAAAGAAATTGCTGTCCGTCGCTTTCCGTTCCAGCTGTTGCTCCAATCGCACTGAAAAATGAACCATAGAAAAAGTAGGCTAAAACGAAAAGAAGCATGAAGTGAATCAGCATGTAACCAAAATTGATGCGCTCGTAAATCAATTCAATAAACTGATTGTAACGCCCAACCGGAGTTGAATCGATAATTTGTTGCTGCACGTCTGATGTAACTTGAATTCCCTCCCAACTGGATAAATCGAATAAATCAGGAAAAATGGTCTGACGAAATACAAACAAGCCAAGTGAAATAAGAATTATCCAACCAATGATTTGAATCAGCGCAGAAATGCCAATTCCTGTAATTTTCCCCAACATCAACCGCGAAGGTTTAACGGAAGCCAGCAAAACTTCAACGATTCGATTACTCTTTTCTCGCGTCGTGCTTCGGAGAATCGTCATTCCGAAAAGAAGAACAAATAATACGATTATCGCTCCGAAAACAAATCCAACCCATCCTTCCATATCCGATGCTTCGTTTTTCGGGTCATACACATTTCTAAAATCGACATTCAACGGTTGTTTGATTTGTCGAAATTCGTCCACTGACAAGCGCGTAAATTCCTCAATCATCACCTCCTCTACCCTGCGTTCCAATTGGAATTTCAGTTGCATCTTTAAATCCGGCGATGGACTTTCACGGTAAAAAATAAAGGCTTTTTTGTTCATTAGAATTTTCTCATTCACCTCCATCAACGCATCGAAATCCTTGTATTTCTTGCTATCTCTAAATTCTTCAACCTCAATGTACTTATCTGTAAAATAGTAATCGATTGTTTTTCCTTCTTGGGCAACAATCTTCGTGTCCATTAAATTTATCGGATCCACAATTAGAATTCGGAGAGTAGATTTTCCCTCATCTCCCGCTTTGAACAATAGATAAATTAAGAACAAACTAACAATCGGACCGATGAATAGCATCCACAGAAAAGCACTATTTGAGATGCGCTCTTTTAATTCTCGTTTTGCAACTAACCAACTATTTCTCATCTTCCACCTCCTTTTCTTTCGTTAGCTCAATAAAAACTTCCTGCATGGATGGAAATCGTTCTTCCACTGCTTCAATTTCTACATTTCCCATCAAAGCTTTCAATAAATCGTAGATTTTATTTCCGCGTCGCATTTTAACAATGGTTTCAAAACGAGAATCGCTGATTTCCTTTTTATCAATTAACTCAAAATCAATCCAAAGTGAATTCGCAAATGAAATCATATTTCCTTTAAATCGAATGAAAAACTCACCTTGTTTCTGAGCTTCGCGTAAATTCCAAACGGTATCCTCTGCTATTTTTTTTGAAGCATGAATCAAAGCGGCTCGATCACAAATTTCTTCAACGCTGCGCATGTTATGGGTGGAAAGAACGATGGTCCTCCCCTGCTCTTTGAAAGACTTCAATTCGTTTAAAATCAACTCCACATTCACTGGATCGAAACCACTCAATGGTTCATCGAGAATAAGCATTTCAGGTTCGTGCAGAACGGAGGAAATAAATTGAATCTTCTGAGCCATTCCTTTCGAAAGTTCCTCAATACGTTTTTTCGACCAATCTTGAATTTGAAATTTTTCAAGCCAAAAAAGCGAATTTCGCTTCGCCTCTGATTTAGTGAGTCCTCGAATTTCAGCCAAGAAAATAAGTTGATCCAGAACACGCATCGTTTTATACAAACCTCGTTCTTCAGGCAAATAACCGATGTGGCGCAAATGCTGCTCTGTCATCAATTTTCCGTCAAAACGAATGGTACCGCTATCCTGCTGAATGATTTGATTGATAATCCGAATTAAAGTTGTTTTTCCAGCTCCATTCGGACCGAGTAAACCGTAAATTTCTCCTTTCTTAATTTCCAAAGAAACTGTATCGAGCGCAAATTTCCGATTGAATGATTTTGTGATTTCGTTGACCGTCAACATATTGACGTAAAACTAAAAAAAGTCTTTTGAATAGCGCTTAGCCATTCCATTTTTCTTTCAACGATTGCCAGTTGTATTTTTTTGAAAAAACATAAAAAATGAAAGGCAAAACAACGAAAATACCTAGTAAAACATCCCAAGCAAAGCCCGGTTGACTTGAATCGAGAAATAATGCATCCGTTTGAAATGCCTGCCAGTCATTCGTTACGACAATTGCCGCAAAAATATTGTTAGCTGCATGATAGCCAATGGCCAATTCCATTCCATTATCAAAAAGCGTTATCAAACCTAAAAAGATGCCAACGGCTATGTAATAAATCAAAATGTGATAACCAATTACTTGAATTTCAGGATTTCCCATGTGAATAGCACCGAACATAATTCCGGAAATCAA
>VGML01000228.1 GCA_016866415.1 Bacteroidota bacterium
CCTTGAGTTTACGAATGCGGTCTTTTCGGTCTTTTGGTAAATAACCGTGAAATGCGAACTGCTGTCCGGAAAAACCACTTCCCATCAGCGCCAAAAGAAATGAGGACGGTCCAACCATCGGTACCACCTCGATTCCTTGTGAATGGGCCAAATTAACAAGATCAGCGCCTGGATCAGCAACTCCTGGGCAACCAGCTTCCGAAAGCACGCCGACGTTTTCACCCTTTGTTAGTTTCAGAAGGACTTCCATCAGTGTTTTTTCTCCTGAATGTTTATTCATTAGAAAGAAAGTGCTTTCATCAATGGGAAACTCGCGATCCATTTTACGAAGCAGACGGCGAGCCGATTTTATTTCTTCCACAGCGAAAATTCTCAAATCCTTAACGATATTAATAACATCAATAGGAATTAAATCGTAGATTGTTTCGCCTCCCAAGGTGTTTGGAATTAAATATAATTTACCGGATTTCGCCATTTTTTATTTTTTCGATGATGACATCAGTTACCTTATCTAATAAATCATAAACATCCATAAAATCATGCATAGAACCATAATAGGGATCAGGAACACTCCTTTTTTCATTCGGATGAAGTTCGTCTAAAATTAATTTTACTTTTTCACGCTCATTATCACCTGCTGATAATTGATTTACGTTCGACAAATTTGATTCATCCATTACATAAATCACATCAAATTCCTGAAAGTCTTTTTTTGAAAATTGCCTAGCCCGTAAGTCATGAATGTTTGTTCCTCGAGATTTAGCTGTTTCAATCATGCGATGATCAGGTTGAGAACCGACGTGATAATTGGCAGTTCCTGCAGAATCTACTAAAACATTTAGATTATGTTCTTTAACTTTTCGACGTAACAGGCCATCAGCCATTGGTGAACGACAAATATTCCCTAGGCACACCATTAATATGCGAAGGTCGTAGTTTGCGGAGTTCAAAATGAATTATTGAATGGTCAATTTCTTCTCCAATTCCTCGATGTAGTGGCGGAATTGTTTGTCTGTTTCAGAAAGATTTACAACTGTTCGACAAGCATGAAGTACCGTAGCGTGATCTTTTCCACCGCAGTGTGCTCCAATATTTGCCAAAGAAGATTTTGTCATTTTTTTAGAGAAATACATAGAGATTTGTCTTGCTTGAACAACTTCTCGTTTTCTCGTTTTAGACTTAAGCATTTCAATCGGTAAATCGAAATAGTCACAAACAACTTTTTGTATGTATTCAATTGAAACTTCTCTTGCTGTGCTTCGAACAAATTTGTCCACCATTTGCTTAGCAAGATCAAGGGTAATTGCTTTTTTATTCAAGGAAGCTTGAGCTAACAAAGTATTCAACGCGCCTTCAATTTCACGAACGTTTGTATTAATCGAATAAGCTAAGTATTCAACAACTTCTTTTGGCAACTCGATGCCACTTCCATACATTTTCTTTTCAAGAATTGCGATTCGTGTCTCCAAATCAGGAGTACCTAAATCTGCTGATAATCCCCATTTGAATCGAGAAAGCAGTCGCTGTTCCATTCCTTGCATTTCAACTGGAGCTTTGTCGGAAGTCAAAATGATTTGTTTGCCATTTTGGTGCAAGTGATTGAAAATACTAAAGAAAACATCTTGTGTGCGCTCTTTTCCTGCAAAGAATTGAACATCATCAATGATTAAAACGTCAATCATTTGATAGAAATGAACGAAATCGTTGGTTGTTTGATTTTTAATTGCATCAATAAACTGATGTGCAAATTTCTCAGATTGAACGTAAAGAACCGTTTTATTTGGGAAATTATCTTTGATGGTAATTCCGATTGCGTGAGCCAAATGTGTTTTCCCAAGTCCAACACCACCATAAATTAATAGTGGATTGAAAGCAGTTCCTCCAGGTTTGTTTGCAACAGCATAACCTGAGGCTCTTGCCAAACGATTACATTCTCCTTCAACAAAATTATCAAACGTAAAAGCAGGAATCAAGTTTGACTCAATGTTTACTTTTTTCAATCCAGGAATCACAAAAGGATTGCGAATTTGCTTTTCGGTAACATTAATCGGCATATTCACTGGCGAATTCTTTAACGAATTCGTATTGTGAGCAGGGATTTTAACCGTATACGGATTAGAATTCTTAGAATTGTTTTCCATTACAATGCTGTACTCAAGACTACCTTCTTGCCCTAATTCCTTTTTTACAACTTTTCGAAGCAATGTAATGTAATGTTCTTCTAACCATTCATAAAAGAAATGAGAAGGAACCTGGATTGTTAAAACACTATTATCCAATTTAACTGGAACAATCGGCATAAACCAGGTTTTAAATGCTTGTAAGGGAACATTATCTTTGATTACTTTCAAACAAGATTCCCATGCGCATTCGTGACTTTTACTCATTGTAATATTTTTTAAACTATTAATTATTTTAATCTTATTTTACTGAAAAAAGCAGTAAAAACGTTGTTTTGAAAAAAGGAGTACAAATGTTTGTATAAAAAAGTTAAAAAAAAAGTGTTTTACCTATTGACTTTTTAAAATCTTTTACTTGTATACTTTTTTTTAATAAAAAAGAACTCCGTGTTTATCTGAAAATAAATTTAGCGATTTATTTGTTAAATTTCACAAACTTTTTTCGAATTAAATGAATTTAGATATTAAATACACACATACATGTCATATCAGGGTGCGATATGGTGAAACGGATCGCATGGGATATTGTTATTATGGCAATTATGCGGAGTTTTTAGAAGTCGGCAGGGTAGAGGCAATTCGTTCCAAAGGTATTACGTATAAGAAATTGGAAGAAGATGGAATAATGCTTCCTGTTTCGGAGTTTCAAATTAAATACTTAGCCCCTGCCTTCTATGACGATTTATTGAATATTGTAACATGTATAAGTCACCTAAAAGGTTCCAGACTTTATTTTTCTTATGAAATATTTAATCAAGAAAATAAAAAATTGATTGAAGCTTCAACTACGTTGGTTTTTGTTAAATCGGATACAATGAAACCAACCCATGCTCCCGACTCATTCATTAATAACTTTTTATGATAGAAAACTCCAAAAAAGGCAGATTTCTTTTTGAAGAATTCGACGCGAATGTCCTTTTGAATTTCTTTACTCATCGGAATGGAGAAACAAGAATTGGTGATTGTAACTTAAAGAATAAAAATGCCAGATATGTCATATTGGGAATTCAAGAAAGTATAGGTCCATTGGCAAATAATGGATTAGCTGGTTCTGAAAATGCAATTGAATCATTTTTACGTGTTTTTTTGAATTCTCAATTTTACGAGGGGTTTAAAATTGAGGATATTTCAATTTTGGGATTAATTAAACATATTTCCTCATTCTCAACTTTAGAAAATGCTTCTGATCAAGTTTTGGAATTGGATGATTTCGTAGTTGAACTTTTGGATAAATATATTTCAGAAAACCAAATCCCAATTGTTATTGGTGGCGGACATAATAATTCATTTCCATTGATAACGTGGAGTTCGAAAGTAAAGGTAGTAAATGTCTTGAATCTGGATCCGCATGCGGATTGTCGCGAAACGGATCGAAGGCATAGTGGCAATTCTTTTTCCTTCGCAATTAAACGGGGTCTATTAAATGAATATGCTGTTTTAGGTTTGCATGAGGCGTTCAATAATTCGTTTATTCGGAATTTCATAATTGACCATAATA
>VGML01000229.1 GCA_016866415.1 Bacteroidota bacterium
CGTTGTAACTTTTAAAGGTTGTATCTTTATTCTTTAAAAGTTGGCGTATGTTTGATGACGAGGATGATGACGATTTTTCTGATAAAAGCTTAAATGATGACATCGAACAATTTGAAGCGCATTTAAAAGGAAAATCGATTGGTTTTATTGATAGCGACCGTTTAGAGGCCTTAATCGATCATTACATCATTAATGGACAATACGCAAAAGCGAGAACAGCTTCTGAAATGGGTATCTACCATTTTAGCTACAACAACATCTTTCTTCTTCGCAAAGCTCAAGCAATGAGCGGAATGGGTCTTTTGAATGATGCGCTTGAAATCATCAGTCAACTTGAAAAGACTGAAACTGGCTCCGCAGAAATTTATCTGACCAAAGCGGCATTATTCAGTCAATTAAGGGATGCAAGAAACGCAATACGCTATTTTAGAATGGCGATGGAGGTTTGTGAGCCTGAAGATCGCGATGAAATTTATATGGATATGGCGATGGAGCATCAAAATATCAACCAGTTCAAAGAGGCTGTTGAAGTTTTAAAAGAAGCACTTAAATTCAACAATCAGAATGAAGGTGCTTTATACGAAATTGCCTATTGCTACGATCAAATGGGGGATTATGAGCAAGCGATCAAATGCTATTCTGATTTCATTGATGAAAATCCATATTCTTTTACGGCTTGGTATAATTTAGGCAATGCCTACAGTAAAATGGAAAATTACGAAAAGGCTATTTGGGCTTATGATTATTCCATATTAATTAACAATGAATTTGGCCCTGCTCATTTCAACCTTGGAAACGCTTATCTTTCTCAAGAAAAATACCTCAAGGCAATTGAACATTTTCACGAGTGTATACGCTTGGACGGAGACGACGCTATGGCTCTTTGTTACATTGGCGAAGCTCATGAACAATTAAATGAATTTGAATTAGCCAAACATTTTTACAGAAAAAGTCTTGAATTGGCACCCATGCTAGCAGAAGCATGGTTGGGATTGGGAATCATTGACGATTTAGAAGGTAGAACGAAAGAGGGTATTATTCTCATTCAAAAGGCGTTGGAAATGGATCCGCTAAATGCAGCGATTTTCCACGTTCTTGCAGGAGCATATGAAAAAATAGATGAAAAAGAATTGGCAATTGAACATTATGAGAAATCCTTGGAACTTGATCCAACAGATGAGGATTGCCTGTCCGATTATATTACTTTGTTAACTGACATCTCCCCTATCGATGCATTTCGAAAATTACAACTTTTTAACTCTGAAAATGATTCAAATCCAATTTCGAAATTACTGGAAGTGAACCTCTATTGGATTTTAGGACAACGCGATAATGCAAAACGACTTTTTGTTGATTGCCTTCAAGAAGACGATAAAAAAGCCAAAACAATTTTTGAAATCAATCCAGATTTGTTGGATGATCAAGATTTTTTAAACCTTTCACACGATTAACAAATGAATTTTAAACTTTCCTACATACCAAAACGAAGTGAGAAACCCCGAAATAAAGGGGTTACAATGATGATGGATAAAGGTTTAGGGTTGAAAGAAACAGAACATTTTATCGAGGCCTCAGGCCACTTAACCGATTTGGTTAAATTTGGGTTTGGCACATCTTACGTCACCAATAATCTGGAAGAAAAAATCAAGTTATATAAAGAAGCTGGAATTCGTCCATATTTCGGAGGAACGCTCTTTGAAGCTTTTTACGCGAGAGGAAAATTTGATGATTATGTAAAACTTCTAGATAAATTTGACTTAGATTTAGCGGAAGTTTCTGATGGTTCAATCATCATTCCTCATGATGAAAAATGTGAATTAATCTCTAAATTAGCAAAAACGAGAACCGTACTTTCAGAAGTTGGTTCTAAAGATTCGGGAATTTTAATTTCTCCCGCCAAATGGGTGCGCTTAATGAGCGCAGAACTTCAAGCAGGCAGTTGGAAAGTCATTGCCGAAGGACGCGAAGCAGGTAATGTTGGAGTCTTCAGACCCAATGGAACAGCTCATACCCTTCTGATAAATCGTATTATTGCCAAAGTTGCTCCCGAGAATATTCTATGGGAGGCACCTCAAAAAAATCAACAAGTATGGTTTATTAAACTTTTTGGTGCGGAAGTAAATCTCGGAAATATTGGACCGGGAGACGTTATTCCGCTAGAATGTTTGAGACTTGGTCTTCGTGGAGATACATTTTTTGACTTTTTACCAAAAGATTTTTCGGATCGTTTGAAGCAAGTAAATGATGACGAAGAAGTTGAAGATGAAGGGTAATGGAAAGAACTTTTGTTAAGTCAAAAGAAATTAGAGGGCATTCCGGACAAATCTTTTCAATTGCTTTCGACGGTCATTTTATTTACTCATCTTCCGCTGACAAATTTGTTACACGTTGGGATTTTCAAACAGGTAAACAAGATAAATTCGCCATTCGATTTGACAAATCTCCCTACTCCATTTCGTTGATTTCTAATGATGAAAAATTAGCTGTCGGACTTGATAATGGTGATCTGCATATTTTTGACTTGCTTGAAAGAAAAGAAATTAAGTTCTATCAACAACATAAATCTGGCATTTTTCATCTTAAAGAAAACAAATCTAAAAATCAATTTTACTCCAGTGATTCGGATGGAAATTTGGCTGTTTGGAATTCTGTTTCGTTAAAATTAGAAGTTTTCCTTCCTTTTGCCTGTGGTAAAATCAGACGAATGTCACTTAATTCAGATGAGTCTAAACTTTATTTGGCTTGTCAAGATGGTTTTGTTCGCGTTTTGGAAACGGAGTTTTACAATTTAATTGATGAGTATTTTTCACACGAAGGTGGAGTAATCTCGATAAACCTTCACCCAGAAAATGAAAATCAACTTTTTACTGGTGGCAAAGATGCGCATTTGAAGATTTGGAATTTGAATTCAAAGAAATGTGAAAAAAGTATTCCAGCGCATAATTATGCGATTTACGACATACTATTTTTAGATAAAGAAACTTTCGTCACGATCAGTCGAGACAAGTCGATTAAAATCTGGGATAGAAAATCCCTGCGAGTTCTTCAAAAAATTGATGCGAAATCAAAAGGACATATACATTCAGTAAATTCAATCGTTAAGTTAGACGATTCGAGTTTCGCTACGGCAAGTGATGATAAAACAATCAACTGTTTTTCAATTATTTAATTTTCAAATCAATAGAAACTGGCAAATGGTCAGAATAGCCACCTAAGTATTTCTCTCCAACAAAAGTTCGCTTAGGCTGTTTATTCCCTTTATATTCTTCCATTAAAAATTCGAAACTATTTATCTTGCCGGAACTAGGAATTACCGATAACTTACCTGAAGTAAATCCTTTTGAAACCATAATGTGATCTAAAATTCCCCATTCACCTTTATAAGTGTGAGTACCACCAAATTCACCCGATGTTTTCAATATCATTGGCGTCAATTTCTCTGCAATTAAAGAAGGTGCCTTGTCCTCTGGATGATCGTTCAAATCGCCCATAAATACAATTTTGGCATTTGGATTTACATTTAACACAGAATCAATGTACATTCTTGCACTTTCTGCAGCCTTAACTCGTTTGGGTCCACTATCATTCGTTCTTCTACTTGGCCAATGATTAACCATCGCGAAAATAGTATCTTTTTTAAATGCGAATTTCGCCCAAACAATATC
>VGML01000230.1 GCA_016866415.1 Bacteroidota bacterium
AAACCGTGACGAGTTATTGAGTTTGATTTTCGCATTACTTGCCGCAATTCAGACATTCAAATGGGTTGACAGTAAACAAATATGGAGGATTATATTAGCTTGTTTCCTCATTATGCTTTCGCTGCTAAGTAAAAAGTCAAACTTACCCTTTATTGTCAGCATTCCATTGATGATGTATTTCTTTCGTGATTTAAAACTGAAAACCATTGGAATTTCATTCTTGATATTGTTTTCGGTAAAAATAGGTTTCAATATCTTTAAAAATCACCTAATGAACCTCGATGAAAGTGCAAATCGAACGTTCGGTTATTTTGAAAATCCGCTTTTTCACCTTGACTTTATTCAACGAATCCCAATGTTTTTTTATACAAATTTGTTGTATATAGAAAAACTTATTTTTCCTTATCCGTTAGCCTACTATTATGGTTTTGACGCAATTCCATTAGTTGGATTTAGCGATTGGCGATTTTACCTGGGATTAATCGTTGTGATTGCAGGAATTTATTACGCAGTCAAAGGTCTTATGACCAAATCGCTGCTTTCATTTGGAATTTTATTTTTCTTTCTCGCAATCGGAGGTGTAGCCAATTTATTATCTCCAATGGTTGGAATCTTCGCTGAACGATTTGCTTTTTCTGCTTCAATCGGATTTTGTGTTGTAATTGCATTTTTATTTTTAAAATGGAAAAAAGAAGAATTTGAAAAAAACCAATTTACATTTTCAATTGCATGGCCCTTATTTATTCTAATCATTCCAAGTTTGTTTTTTACCATTAATCGAAATACAGATTGGTCGTCAAAAAAATCGCTCTATCTCGCTGATATAAATTACGTTACGAAATCGGCTAAGGCAAATTCTCTTCTAGGTTCTGAATTCCAGGTTGAAGCAATGGCAATGCAAAAAGATGGCGGCACAAGTTATTATGAATTGATTCAAAAAGTGGATTCAGCAATCTATTTCTACGATCAATCACTCAAAGTTTATGGCGATTACGAATCGAATCTAAACAACAAAGGTGTTTTATTGTATACCTTTCGATACGATTATTGGGACGCATTTAATCAATTTAAAAGCTCAGTTGAGAGAAATAATAAATACAAGGAAGGTTATCTCAATTGTGGGAATTCAATGGCAAAAATGGCTGAAGGAATATATGACTTTTTAACCGTTTCACCAATTGCAAATCGCACATATCCGTCATCGAAACATGAACTTAGTTCTTTTGAAAAATCTTATTTGAATGAAAAAACGTACCAAACAGTTGCCATCCTAAAACAAATCGAATTCAATATCCGCGAGTTTTATTTTAAAGGAAATCGAAATGATTTAGGCATTCGAATAATTCAAAATTGTCAGAATTTACAATCGTTGAATCAGTGGCTTCAAGAAAAAAATCTAGCGAACCAAGTCTCTATGATGTTGGGAAATAATAGCATTCCAATCGAAACTTCAATAAAAAATATTTTTATTTATTTCGGCGAATTAAAAAAATCGATTTTAAATGATCTCTGCATCAAAGCAAAAGTTGATGTTTCGAATTGTTCGCCCATTCTAGAGGAATTAAAGGAAAAATTTATTCAACGAGCAAAATTATTTTTCAAGAAAACAAAAGAGGTTTCATCTTCCGAAAAGGATTTGTATCCGATTATTATTCAGTTTGCAAAAATCACACATGACTATAATTGGTTGGCAGAAATTCAACTAGAATATATTAAAGAATTTCCGAATGAATATCTTGGACCAAATTACTCGGAGTTAATAAATGCTTATGTAATGTCTGGTAATTCCTCGATGGCCACAACATATTGCAAGAAATCAATAGAAATTGAAGAGCAATTCATTCAAAAAAATAAAAACAAATTCCTTGGCGAATCATTTGTCAGAATGGCAAATGCTTACCTAACGTTGAAACAAAATCAGAAAGCAATTTCGAATTTTAAAAAGGGAGCCGCTGAATTTAAACGGGAGCGCAAATTTTTAAACGAAAAGGTTAATCGGACAGATACAGATAATCAGCGAATCGAAATGCTCAATCGTGAATTACAAAATTTGAAGCAATTTAAGCAACGTATTATGAATAATAAGTTCAAAAAAGATGACTGACGTTCACTATATTATTGGTTTGGGTCGCTCTGGCAGTACACTATTGACAACCATGCTCAATGGTCATTCTAAAATTAAAGCAATACCTGAAATTCCAATTGCAATTTTAAAAAAAAAAAAATTGGCTCAATATCAAAAAGAAATTTAGAATTAGAAAAATATTCTCATGAATACTTGGAAATGTATCAAAAACTTCGGCTTTTGATAATGAAAAATTTGTTAATATTTTTAAAGGCTATGTATAACGTGAAAAAAGAGAGATTACTTTATTACTTGCCGATAAAAATAAAAATGAACCGATTAAAACAAAAAATAAATTCTCAATTTGAAAAATAATCACCAAGTTTCATCTCATTTCATTATAGGAATGGGGAGATCGGGAACAACATTGCTTCTATCGATGCTAAATTCGGTGGAAACCAATGTTTGTGTACCTGAAATTCCAATAGCCTTATATCTTTACAATTCACATCGAAATAGAAGAGAATTCAACGTAAATGATGTTAGACAAATTCTTTCTTTGAGAACAAAATTAAAATATATTCGAAACGTAAATGTTAAGGATAGCTATTTCGTTGATAATGTAATTAATTGCAAAAACTACAAAGACTTCATTCAAGTGGCAAGTCTTTCCACCTCTGATAATTCAAAGAAAATTCAATTAATTGAAAACATCATTGACAAAAATCCAATCTACACTTTTTATACTGATGCGCTTTCTTCTATTTTTCCCGAACCAAAGTTCCTTATCATGACAAGGAACCCCTTTGGTTACGTAAACTCATGCATTGAAAGTATTGATCCTGGAAAAAAAGCTAGATCAGCAGAATTTTATTCTTTGGCTTATGACATTTACGCCAAAGAAATAGAAAAAATACAGAAAAAATATTTTAATCGCTCTTTAGTTGTTCAATACGAAGATCTTGTTGAAAATCCCGAATCAACAATGAAAAATATTTGCAATTTTCTTTCGATTGACTTCAAACTTGAAATGTTAGAATTCTACAAGAAAACTTTTAATTTGGATCATAAAAAAGAGGGTTTAAACGACTCGCAAAAGACAAGAATACAATTTAAATATCAGGCTTTGTCTAAACCTGTAAATACATCAAGAATAGAATCTTGGAAAAACAAGCTGAGTAAAAAGCAAATTAACATAATTAGTTCTATCACTTCAAATGAGGCTAAAAAGTTTGGTTATGACATTAGCTACCATCAAAAAAACTACTCAATTAATTATTTGAAATCTGTTCTATATATTCAAATATATTTCATGTTTGCAAGGAAATTTTATCATCTACCTATTTGGCTCAGAGAGATTTTTAGGGTGAAAGTTTAATAATTAAACTCATTTTATAATAATGTTCGACAAAACAAATACAAAACTTAATGATGTTGAAATACATTATATCATTGGTTTAGGTCGTTCTGGAACTACTTTATTGTTAAGAGAACTGGGTAAAAGTAAAA
>VGML01000231.1 GCA_016866415.1 Bacteroidota bacterium
TGTTACTTTCACACCAAGTTCAAAGTCGATTAAATCATATTTCTTTGCCAAATCCCAGTGGGGAAGAGGTTGAAAATCAAATTTCGGCGTTGAACCGAATTCGTAAACAGTTTCATTGTCATTCGCATCACGACCTGAAACCACCTGCTCATTCGGCACGTTAGGAAGTGTGTAAAGTAACTTAGTTATTTCAGCTTCAAGGCTCTCAACTTTTGTCTTTAGATTGCCTTCGCTCGTTTTTAGTTCAGAGGTTTTTTCCTTTAATGCATTTGCTTCCAAGCTTTGCCCTGATTTGTATAAATCACCTATTTTTTTAGCCAATTGATTCAATTCAGCTGAAATACCATCCATTTCAGTTTTGGAAGAACGCCATTCAGTATCCAATTTGAGAATGCTTTCAATGGTTTCGTTTGCGTCAATATTGCGTTTTTGAAGACCTTTGATAATCGTTTCTTTGTCTGTGCGAATGCGTTGAATTTCTAACATATTTTATTTGCTTGAAGTGGTCGCAAAATTAACTAAAACTTAGCCAGAAATTAAAAGAATTGGTTAAATTCATCCTCAAAATAATCTACTATGAAAAAACTACTTTATTTATTTATTGCAACGTTTGCTTTTCTATCTGTTTCAGCAACTGAATTAAACTACAAATGGAAAGCCAATACGTCGTACAATTTTAATGCAACAATAGTTGATAACATTTCAACTTCAGCGATGGGCATGAATATTAATGAAAAATACTCGACAACTGTTGATTTCACTTTATTTATTCAATCTGTTCAACCAAACGGAACAGCTACAGGAAGGATGTATTTAACCAATTTTAATGTGAAAAATAGTGCTGGGGTTTCCGTGGCTTCGCTATTAAATTTACCAAAAGACGCAATTAAAAGTGAATTTCAGGTAGATAAAAAAGGAAATTTCACCTTTCTAAAAAAAGTTTATTTGGTGACAACACCAACATCGAATGTGATGGTTTATGCAAACGCATCAGAAAGCGGAGCAAATGCAGGAATGCAAGTTGGCGAAGAAAAAGTAGATGCTTACGCTGAGTTTGACCCGAAAACTGGAAAATTGAAAGCCGGATATACCGTTACAACTATTAAAACACCAAAAAAGGTAACTGTCAAGGAGAATGAGGAGAGCGATGAAATTGATTTATTCCCTTACGATTTTTTAAGCTGTATGGCAGTTCCTGAAGGAGATTTGAATGTCAATGATCGATTTGAAGTAAAAGCGGGAATGTACAAAATTGATGGATTGGTAAAATCAGCTGTTAGTCCTTTAATGGTTATCGAAGAAAATATTGCAACTGATAAAAATTCCGATATGTTTCAAGGGTCTGCGAACGGTCAATCGGGAGATGGGTCTCAGCAATTTAGCATGGAAGGATTTGGTGGAGAATCACAAATGGAATTAACCCAAGAAGACCAAGAAGCGATGTCCATGACCAAATCAGCCGCTCCAAACATGGATGGAAAACTGACAGTATCCTTTGATTTTGTAAATGGTATGTTTTCAAGTATTAAAGGAAATATCAATACGGCTATAGATATGATGGGCGTGATAATGAAAGTAAACTCAGTAATTGAAATGAAACGAAAATGAGATGAGTATTAAGTTTTCATTAATACACACAATTTGATGTAAATAAAAGTGGGTTAATATTGTAAGATTTAAAAAAAACAAAACTATCTTCAATTCAAAAAAAGTTGAATGGCAAAGAAAGAAAAAGTTTATGTACTAGATACTTCCGTTTTATTACACGATCATCAGGCGATAACGAATTTTGAAGACAATTTTGTAACTATTCCCATAACCGTATTGGAGGAGTTAGATAAATTCAAACTTGGTAACGATACTAAGAATTTCTCGGCTCGCGAAGTAATTCGTTTCATTGATAAACTTTCTGGAAGTGGTTCTTTACAAGAATGGATTCCACTGGGAAAAGGACTTGGGAAGTTTCGTGTAATCATGGAAACTTCCGCAAATTCGTTAGATGCAGTAACGGTTTATTCTTCAACGAAAAACGATCACAAGATCATCAATGCAGCCATCTCTTTGATGGAGAAAGAACCCAAGAAAAATGTGGTTTTAATTACCAAGGATATCAACCTAAGAATTAAAGCCAAAGCACTTGGCGTTATTGCTGAAGATTATGCAACGGGAAAAGTGGCGCTTCAAAATGTGCAAGATTCAAGTTTTTATTCAATTGATGGTGTTGATTCAGATGTCATTCGGGAAATATTCTTGAAAGGTTGTGTGACAGAAAATGGAATTCTTGGAAGAAAAAAACACACGAATGGCTATTACATTCTAAAAAATGGAAAAAATTCTTCGCTAGCATTTTACGATCATCTTTCGGATCAAATTGTGAGAATTGAAAAAGAATTTGTTTATGGTGTGAAACCAAAGAACGCCGAACAAGCTTTTGCGTTTCATGCGCTATTGAATCCAGATATCAAGTTGGTTGCCCTGCAAGGCGTCGCTGGAACTGGAAAGACATTATTGGCTCTTGCATCTGCTTTAGAACAAAACAAGCAGTTTGATCAAGTAATTTTGGCCCGACCGATTGTTCCTCTTTCCAACAAAGACATTGGATTTTTACCTGGAGACGCGAACGATAAAATTGGACCTTACATGGAACCGCTTTGGGATAATTTAAAATTTATCAAGTCTCAATTTGGTGAGAATGAAAAAAAGCACAAGGCAATACTTGAAATGCAGGAATCTGGAAAGATTATAATAACACCTCTAGCTTTTATTCGCGGAAGAAGTTTGTCGAATATCATGTTTATCATCGATGAAGCCCAAAACCTAACTCCTCACGAAGTAAAAACCATTATTACGCGTGCCGGAGAAAATACGAAGATTGTATTTACAGGCGACGTTCATCAAATTGATACGCCATATTTGGATGAAAACTCAAATGGTTTGGCCTATTTAATCGATCGTTTGAAAGGTCAGCCTCTTTTTGCAAATGTGAAACTTGAAAAGGGTGAACGTTCTGAATTGGCGAATTTGGCGAATGAGTTGTTGTAGATGATTTAATGAAACTAAATTACTATAAATTTAATTTAAAAAAAACCCCTGATTTACAGGGGTTTACAGGGTTTCCTGAGGTCTCAAGCAGATTCGAACTGCTGTAGACGGTTTTGCAGACCGGTGCCTAGCCGCTCGGCCATGAGACCAATTGTTGCAAAGATAGAGAATTTAATCAATCTTACAAGAAAATAATAAGCAAATGATTTAAGTCTTTAATATACAATTATTGGAAAATAAAAGGACTTTCCAGATTTGATTATTTGAACAACATAAGAACCAGATGGCTCTTTCAATTGCACTGAAAGCTCATTAATAGCAATTTTATCGATATCATAGGAAAGAGCTCTACCATCAAGTGTAAAACACTTAATGGAGGTAATTCCTTCTCCAAAAATCGTAAAATTACCATCGCTTGGATTTGGGAAAATACTTAAAAGTTCATCCAACTCATCTATACTGGAACATTGATCTACAGTTATTGATTGTGTTGCTGATGATGAACAATTATTTAATGTAT
>VGML01000232.1 GCA_016866415.1 Bacteroidota bacterium
GCTCATTTGCCGCCATGTCGCAAGGTTCACCGGATACGGCTGCTCTTTCAGCTGGTATCTCTGAAGCACTAATTAATACGGCATTGGGTATTACAGGTTCAACGATTGCTATCATCATGTTCAACTTTTTCTCAACGAAAATTGATACGATGACATATAGCATTGATGAGGCAAGTTTTACAATCGTTCAAGATTTCTCAGCGTCGAATAAATAATTCGAGCATTAACGTTTTAACTGAAAAGAAATGCCAAAAATAAAAATGCCCAAAAGTTCGCCGTCCATAGACATGACGCCAATGGTGGACTTGGCTTTCTTACTCGTTACTTTCTTCATGCTTGCTGCTTCTTTCCGCTCGTCTGAACCAGTTCAGGTAACCACTCCGACAAGTGTTAGTGATAAGATTATTCCTGCAAATATTCTTATGGTAACTGTGGATAAAGGTGGAAGGGTGTTTTTCAACATGACAAACGCAGAAGCTAGAAGAGAACTACTGGATAATATGTCTGGAAAATATAAAGTTGGTTTTACGGATAAACACCGAGAAGAATTTGGCTTTATGGAAAGTTTCGGATGCACAATGCGTGAACTACCAGGTTACATAGGCTTATCATCTGAAGAAAGAGGTAGTGCAAGAACGCTTGGAATTCCTTACGACTCTACAAACAATGAATTGAAGGATTGGATTTTTTATGGGAATATTGCTGCTTTAAATACTGGTAAAACCCTATTTGAAGAGGCTAAGAAAAAAGGTGATAATCCGAATGTAAATGACTTCAAACCTAAATTCATTTTGCGCGTTGATAGTAAAACACTTTATGTTCAAGCGCAAGCAGTAATTGATGTTTTTAGAGATCTGAATCTGAATAATTTGAATTTTGTGACATCGATGGAGATGCCTCCAAAAAAATAATTTGAAATGGCAGAAATAGCAGAAGGCGGTGGCGGTGGCCACTCCAAAGGTAAAAAAAGAGCAAAGAAAGGCTCCACGCGTGTCGACATGACACCAATGGTTGACTTGGCTTTCCTTTTACTTACTTTCTTCGTATTGACCTCTACTTTCAGTAAGCCGAAAGTAATGAGTTTGGTTTACCCAGCTAAAATTGATAACCCAACTCCTGATGATGGTCCCAAAATCAATAATGCAATTACTTTTCTATTGTCTGAAGATAAGATATTTTATTACTCTGGTCAGTACTATCCAAAAAGTGCTCCAGGCCCAAAAGGTCCTACTAAATTAGAGGAAACAGATTTTGGACCTAGTGGGGTTAGAAAACTCTTAGCCGAAGGAAACGAGTTTGTATTAAGTGGGAAAATTGAACTTCAAAAAAAGCTTGATAAAAAACAAATTCAAGATAGTGTTTACATCAACATGCTAACTGATTTGAAGAAAAAGGATAAAGCATTAAAAGTTCTGATTAAAACAGATGATAAAGCAACTTGTAAAAACTTTATCGATTTAATTGATGAACTTAAGATTGCCGAAATTGGAGTCGTTGCTCCAGTTGAAATAATGGCAAGTGAGCTAGAGCTTTTGAAAGAGAAACTTAAATAACACAGATATGATAGTTCCAATTGTAATTGCCGCCCTGGTTGCAGGTCTATCGCTGTATGACTACTTTACAGCAAGACGTTGGCAACAAGTGACTTCTAGTGTAAGAAACGAGATGGTTTTTGAACATCGAAATCGCGCCTATGGAGCCTATGTGCTTAGAAGAGATTACGAAAAAAGACTTGTAATAATTCTTTTTTCATTTATTTTATTCCTTGGATCCTTATTTGCCTCTTATGTGATTGTAAAAAATCTTCCAAAAGATAAGCCAATGGATGCGCCTAAAACTGATACGACTTTTACAGTGCCGGCACCACCTTTGGATAAAGAAGTTCCTCCTCCCCCTCCAACGGAACCACCACCTGCAGCTGAAAAAATGGTTAAGTTCATTGCGCCTGTTGTTGTAGATCAAGATGTTCCTGATGAAGTGATTATTCCTGATGAAAACATTAAAGTTGGTCCGAAGGATATTGAAGGCGATGAAGATAGTTTTGACCCTCCCGTAATTGGCGAAGAGAAAAAACCAGAAATTACTGAAGAAAAACCTGAGGAAGTATTAACATTCGTAGAAGAAGATGCTGAATACCCAGGTGGTTACCCAGCAATGATGAAATACATTCAGGACAATTTGAATTACCCACCTTCGGCTATTGAATTAGGAATCCAAGGAAAAGTAACACTAAAATTTGTCGTTGAGAAAAACGGACAAGTGAGTAATGTATCTGTAGTTCGCGGAATTCCAGGTTGTGCAGAATGCGACAAGGAAGCAATTAAAGTTGTTAGCAAAATGCCGAATTGGAAATCTGCTAAAAATGCAGGTAAGCAAGTTCGTCAGTGGAACACACTTCCAATTAGCTTCGCGCTAGAATAATTTATCGAATATTAATATAAGAATCCCCGATTGATGATTTCTTTCGGGGATTTTTTTCAACTAAAGAAATGAAAATTGTAAATCTCTCTATTGCCTCGGTTTCCATATTAATGTGTCTCGTTTTTGCTTATTTTTTATTATTTACAGATTTCAAATCAGATACAATTTACGGAACTAAAAGAACGATTTTAAGCATTACTTTTATTCTCTACGGAGCCTTCAGGCTCTATCGGGCTTATAAACTCTTTAAAACAAGTAACGATGAATAAATGCATTTTCCTTATCACTTCCATAATTCTCTTCTCCTGTGGAGGAGAAAACAATACTGGTCAAACAGAAAGTTGTAAAAGTGGGGTTGCCAAAATCCTTGTTGAAGAGTCGTTTAAACCATTATTCGAAACATCAAGTGAAATATTTGAAAGTCAAGCCCCAAAAGCAGACATTCAAACTAAATATATGGCTGAAGGCGATATTATAGATGAATTTTACAAAGGCGAGATTAAAACAATTTGTATTTCAAGGGATTTAACGGAAAAAGAGAAAAAGATTCTCAAATCGAAAAAAATAGAAGTTCGGAGTGATAGAATTGCCATCGATGGCGTTGCATTAATTGTTAATACGAAAAATAAGGATACCACAATAACGCTTGACCAACTACAAAAAATTCTGAAAGGGCAAATCACAAAATGGGAAACTTCAAAAAAAGATATTAATGTTGTTTTCGATAATCAGCGTTCCGCCAACTTCAACTATCTACTTGCCTTTTCAAAAACGGATAAACTTTCAAAAAACGTTTTTGCAGTAAAATCGAATGAAGAAGTAATCAATTATGTGAAGAAAAATGAAAATGCGATAGGTGTAATAGGTCTAAATTGGGTTTCCGACCAAGACGATTTTGAGGTCATGAATTTCTTGGATAGCATTAAAGTCATGCACGTAGCTAAAAATGCCAAATCTGATTATTTTCAACCTTATCCTGGTGTGATTTATACCTATGAATATCCGCTGACTCGTGAAATGTGGTTAATAAACTGGGGAGCACGATCAGGCATTAACTCGGGATTTGTAAATTTCATGATAGGAGAAAAAGGGCAATTGTTGATTCAAAAGTCTGAACTTGTTCCAGCTCGGTCGCCGAT
>VGML01000233.1 GCA_016866415.1 Bacteroidota bacterium
AAACGAGCATACACCCCAACTCCATCCGATGCAGGAATTTGAATAACCTCCGGTTTTCTCCACGAATAAGAATTAAATTCTTTTGAAGTAGAATATGTAATTCGAGTCATTTTTGCATTAGGAACATTATCTGCAACAAACATTTCCCAAGGACTTGTAGAATTGGAATAACGAATTGCTATTTTCTTTTCATCTGGAGATACCTGAACATCGTGAAAACCTTCACTTTCTAAAATCGGAATCCATTTTTTAGAAGCAATTTCAAAGTGATAAAAACCTCGATTTCCAGGATGTATTTTGTTTGCCGAAATGAAAAACTTCTTTTTGTCATTGGATAGTTGAGCACTATGGACTTCGAAATTTCCAAAAGTCAATTGCTCTTTTGTACCATTTTCGATGTTCATTAAATACAAATGTGAATATCCACTTTGTTCAGATTGATAATAAAACGTTTTTGCATCCTCATGCCAACCGAGTGTTCCCGGTTCCGAATTCCAGGATGAAATTCCTGGTCCGCCTATCCAAGCTTCGTCATGCTGATATTCGAGTTCCTTAACAGTCGCTTTTTCCAAATCAATCAGTACAATCCAACGATCTTTATTGTCGGCACTTCTGACATCACACAAAGCGCTATTTTTGGTCTTCGAGAAAATTACAGGATGTAAGAATAGATTTCGATCTTTATCATAAATACCCTTTCCAGAGGAGTCTAAATAAAGTGGTTTCTTGCGAATATCGGTCAAATGTGAAAAATCCAATGAAATCAACGTATCTCGTTCGAATTGATAAACAGCCATGGATTGGTTGGGTTCGTTGGAACTAACTTTAGCCCTTGCCGGAATTGATTTCGTGTATCCATCAGCCGTGACAAACTGCTCAAATGCTGTTGAATTTTCTTCCTCGTTGTGAGAAGAAATGATCACCACATATTTTCCATTCTCATTAATTTGCAGTGGCTGTGGTTTGCCATCTCCGAGATATTTTACCTTCGGAAATTGAAACAAGTTTGACTCTTGACTTTTATTCCATTCGGTTCGTTTGTTTTTATCTCTAACGAATTGAAACAATTCAGTTTGCTGTTTCAATAAAAAAGTAGAATCCTTTTTGGAATCTTTCGCATTTCCATTTTGAAAATTAGTCAGTTGAACAATTGAACTAAATCCATTTTTTTCCGAATAACAATAAAGATTTGAACCTTTTTGAAAAACCACTTCTTGAATTTCGCTAATTCGAGGAGATGCGGACTTCGAAATTCGATGTAAATTGAAAATCGTCTCATCGGTTTGATAAACTAATTGATATTCACCTGTTTTTCTATTCAATTTCACTAACGTATTTTCATAAATAGAGAATTGATCCGCAAACATCCTTTGAGAATAATCATATTCAAGAATTCCCGACTCAGCAGATTCCTTAGCAGTTAATATCTTTTTTTGTTTTTTTATTAAATCGAATTGATAAGTCGAGTAACTAGGTCGTTTTTCTTCATTGGCTTGAAAAAATATTTTCGTTCCATCGTAATTCCAATGTTGATTCTCTGGCAAATAACCCACATAATCGGACCCCTTCATGATTTCTTTCAAATTCAACTGAGCAAACAGAATGAAGCAGTTAAATAAAAGAAGTGAACCTACAACTATAATCTTTTTCATGGTTTTAAAATTAAGACTCTTACATTGAACAAAAATGTATTTTCGCTAAAATTATTTCTCTTCGGGACTAAAAACGTAAATTCGTGTTGGAAATGAAGATTATAAAGAAAATTTTAGCTAGGATACTGAGTCAAAAAGCGTATTTACGAACCTTGCATTTCGTATTTTATGTTTTGTATGATCTTCGATTACTTCGTGGTGACAAACGATTTAAATATCATTACTTAATCCGGAAAATTATTCAAGAAGATTTTGTAGTGATTGACATTGGCGCGAACTTAGGATATTTCGCTAAGAATTTCTCCCGATTAGCAAGAAACGGAAAAGTAATCGCGATTGAACCAGTACCAGCATTTTACAGCGTATTAACTCATTTTTTAGGAAACAAAAATAATGTTGAAATACACAATGTAGCACTAGGTAAAGAAGATGGAATCATTACAATGGTAATGCCTGAATCTGATGGTTTTATTCGCACGGGATTGCCGCATATTGCGACGTCTGATGAAGAAAAAAGAACAAACAAAACGCAAGAAGTTAAAATCGTAAAAGCAAAAGAGTTCGTTGGGAAAATTCCAAAAATCGATTACATAAAATGTGACATTGAGGGTTACGAAAAAATTGTTTTTGAAGAACTGAAGCCATTATTGGAAGAAAAAAGACCATTGGTTCAATTAGAGATTTCTGAGCAGAACAAGGAACAATTGTTGGATATTTTCAAGGAAATTGATTACATTCAATTCGGAGTTTCAAACTTCAAGTTCGTTCAAGAAAATGGAAAACAACAGGAGGAAGGCGATTATTTCTTTGTTCCTAGTGAAAAACTGAATTATTTTCATAAACTAGTTGAATGAAATCACGACTGTTACTTATTTTTTTACTTGCAGTATCCACTTTCGGATGCAAGAAGGGAGCAGGCACTTTCACGATTAAGGGAATCATAACCGATGAAACATTCAACACAGGATTATCCGGAGCCACAATCGAATTATATAAAGTTCCAGTTGCCTCAAACAATGAAATCCTAGTTGAATCAAAAACCTTAGGAAACGACGGTGCATACGAATTTACATTTCCGAGAGAACAAATTGAAAAATACATCATACGAGTTAATAAAAACCTCCATTTTCCGATTGAAAGTATGATTTATTATTCATCCTTGGAAGTTGGAAATGATAACATACGAAATTATGTAACTGCCGCAAAAGCTTGGGTTGAAATTCGTTTAATAAATAATTCTCCAAATGCAAGTGATCACTTGATTTACACAAAGCAACAAGGGCTCGATGGGTGTTTGGAATGCTGTCCGATCACCGAACAGAACTTTTATGGCGCCATCGACACTTCGATTTACTGCATTAATAAAGGTAATACAACCTATTCAATTCTATATCAAGTTTATGGAACTAACAATACAGCGCTAAAAGAAGCAATAACAGTCCCGTTTGACACGACTCAAATCTATCTTGCTTACTAATTGCATCAGAAATTTCCTATAAAATAAATTACAGTAGCATATCACATCTATTGAATCAATTCAAAAAAATCACTAGAATTACTCCTTCTAGATATAAGAATATGGAATTAGCCACACATTGAATTCATCTCGATAAAATCGAAAACGCGTAATAAAAAAACTTTCAAAATTGAAGCTATGTGGTAGTCAAAGGATGACTACAAAGCTTTTTTTTATTAAATAAAACTAGCTGTTTATTGATATTTTAAATACTCAAAGATCAATAAATACTAATTTTTCGTTGCACCGTTCGAGTTTCAAATTTTGCTTGAATTATGTAATTTCCAGAAGTAAGTCTACTTAAATCCACTTGTGACTCATTTGAAACAGAATTTAATCGAATTAAGGATTTACCAAAAAGATCAAAAACTTCAATGCTCTCAATTTTCTC
>VGML01000234.1 GCA_016866415.1 Bacteroidota bacterium
CCAATACAATACATTGGAATTGAAGTCGAAAAGTTATCAGTTGGAATTATTAGATATTTTGGCTGGATTGGAATCTGAACGCAACGAAATGAATTCTCTGTTTATTTCGTTTCAGGAATTGAGGAAAAAACTGAATGTTCTCGAATCGGACTTGGCTTCAGCTCAAATGACTCAAGATTACAATCAATTTGTGTTGAATGAACTGTCTGAATTGCGATTGGATAAAACTGATTATTCATCCATGGAGATTGAATTGAATCGCATCGAAAATTCCGAAGCAATGAAAGCCTTGTATTATTCAATGATTGATGTCATTGAAAATCAGGATTTACTTTCTAAAATGAAGTATACAAAGTCAAGTTTGGATAAGTATGCAACATCGGATTCCGTTGCAACGAGTTTTTCAAGTCGGATCGATTTCTTACTTATAGAGTTAAAAGAACTGTCTGCTGATGCGAACAAGGCTTTAGATGACTTGCAATTTTCGGATTTCAATACAGATCAATTAACGGAGAGGATTGATAACTACAATCGTATACTGAATAAGCATCGCTTGAAAAATCAAGAACAACTCATGTTTTTGAAGGAAGAACTGGAAGGAAAAGTTGTTGGGTTGGAAACATTGGAGTTAGAGTGTGAAAATTTACGCAATCAATTGAAAGTAAAGAATGATGAATTAAAGGAATTTGCATTGGAATTTCATCAAAAGCGCGTGAAATCAGCTCCATCGATTGAACAAGTGTTAAAGAAAATTTTGGAAGCTCTAAAATTGCCTGATACCGATTTGAAATTTGAATTGAATCTTGCTGAAAGCATTAATTCAAATGGTATTTCTGAAATTTCGTTTTTGTTTTCAGCAAACAAAGGGATGACTCCAATACCTGTTGAAAAAGCAGCAAGTGGGGGAGAGTTATCTCGGGTAATGTTAGCTCTCCAAAAAATGGTTTCTGAAAAAAGAGAATTGCCATCTATATTATTCGATGAAATCGATACGGGTGTATCTGGTGATGTTGCGCAAAAGATTGGACAGTTATTAAATAAAATGGGAGAAACCGTTCAATTAATAGCTATTTCACATTTACCACAAGTTGCAGCCAAGGCCGAACATCACCTAGTTGTTTCGAAAAAAATCGAGAATCAGGAAATGAAAACGCGTGTTCATGCGATTAATGAAGAGGAACGCGTTCTTGAAATTGCTCGATTGTTAAGTGGTGAGCAAATTTCCGATGCGGCATTATCCAATGCTAAAAACTTGATGTTAAATTAAACTCAGTGGAATTTCAGTTGAAAATTAAGGTTCCTGATATTCATCCAAAAATTTCTTTTTCGGATAAAAGCATATTTATAGGTAGCTGCTTTTCAGATGAGATGAGTCTTCTGGCAAAACAACATGGTTTTCAAGTTGTTTCAAATCCTTTTGGTACACTGTTTCATCCTTTGGCGCTTGCTCAAAATATATTTGACTCGCTTAAGGGAAATGAGAAAGTAAATATTGCTCAGAATTACGATGTTTTTTTTGATTACAATTGCTCAGCAAAAATTTATGCAATGAGCGAATCGGAGCTAAAAAAGAAAGTTGGCGCTATTCGAAACGAATTCAAAAATGACCTCAAAAATGCATCTTATTTATTTGTGACGTTTGGAACGGCATTCGCATATTATTTAAATGAAAACCAGAAAGTTGTAGGTAATTGTCACAAACAACCTGCTCAATCTTTTACAAAACGGTTAACTAATATTGAGGAAATTGTTTTTAGTTGGAATGAGGTTTTAGCCGAGATTAAACGATTCAATCCGAAAATCCAGATTTGTTTTACGGTGAGTCCTGTGCGTCATACAAAAGATGGATTACATGAAAATAATCTAAGTAAATCAACACTTCTTCTCGCTGTTAATCAACTTCATTCTGCAAGTAATTTATCCTATTTTCCTTCCTATGAATTAGTTAATGATGTATTGCGTGATTATCGTTTTTTCAAAGAAGATTTAGTTCATCCAAATCAACAGGCAATTCAGTTTATTTGGACTCATTTTATGGAAAGCTTTTTAATTGATCAAATAAAGGAAATTGCCTTAAAAGTCAACGAAATTAAATCAGCAGCGAATCACCGTATTCAATTTCCTGAAAGTGAAATGGCGAAAAAGTTTATTGATCAACTTGAAGATTTAAGAACAAAATTGGCAGATGAATACCCCGAAATTTGTTGGGAAAGTTAAATTTTAAATCAAACAAAATTTAATTTTCGTATTTAATCCACATCATTTGTTGATTAATCAAATGCGTTCATGGATTTTGTTCAAGTTGGAATCCTTATTTTTGATAAAAATTTAACTATGGGATTACTTGATAATAAAATTGTATTGATTACGGGAGCATCTCGCGGAATTGGAAAAGCGATTGCTGAAGAATTTGTTAATCAAGGTGCAACTGTTGCGTTTACCTATTTATCTTCTGAGGAAAAAGCAAGAGCTTTGGAGGCTGAGTTGACTGCAAACGGCGGCAAGGCAAAAGGATTTCGTTCAGATGCATCTAAATTTGATGATGCACAAAAATTGGTTGATGACGTGGTGGCGAAGTTTGGAACTATCGATGTTTTAGTAAATAATGCCGGAATTACACGTGATACTTTGTTGATGCGTATGTCTGAGGAACAGTGGGATGAAGTTATTAATACAAACTTGAAATCAGCTTTTAATTTAACGAAAGCTGTTCAACGTCCAATGTTAAAGGCAAGAAGCGGTTCAATTATCAATATGTCATCAGTTGTTGGTGTTAAAGGAAATGCGGGACAAGCAAATTATGCGGCTTCTAAAGCAGGTCTAATTGGTTTTACAAAGTCGGTTGCTGCTGAACTTGGTTCTAGAAATATTCGTTGCAATGCGATTGCTCCTGGTTTTATTGAAACAGAAATGACGGAAGATTTGGACCAAAAAGTTGTTGAGGAATGGAGAAATGGCATTCCATTAAAAAGAGGTGGGCAACCAATCGATGTTGCGAATGCGACTGTGTTTTTAGCATCGGATATATCGGCTTACATTACGGGTCAAACTCTTCACGTTTGTGGTGGAATGTTAATGTAAAGGTATGAATATTCGTCCGAGAAGAAATAGAAAGTCGGCTGCCATTCGAAATATGGTGGAGGAAACTAAATTAGGGGTTGAAAATTTGATCTATCCCATTTTCCTGAAAGATGGAAATAATATCAAGGAGGAAGTTTCATCGCTACCAAATAATTATCGTTGGTCAATTGATCGTTTACTGCCCGAGTTGGAATCGTGTTTGAATTTAGGAATTACGACGTTCGATATTTTTCCTGCGGTCGAAGAAAATTTGAAAGATAAAATAGCTTCATACAGTTATTCAGAGGACAATTTTTATTTGCACGCCATTCGAAAAATTAAGGAAACATTTCCTGAATTAATGTTGATGAGTGATGTAGCTCTCGATCCTTATTCATCGGATGGACACGACGGTTATGTTGAAAACGGAAAAATTCTAAACGATGAAACATTGTCAATTTTAG
>VGML01000235.1 GCA_016866415.1 Bacteroidota bacterium
GACACTTGGAATGAATGTCGCAAAATATAAATTAGACAAAGATTAAGATATAAATCATGAGACACGGTAATAAAGTTAATCATTTAGGTAAGAAAACAGGTCATAGAAAAGCTATGCTTTCAAACATGGCTTGCTCCCTAATTGAACACAAGCGAATTACAACTACTTTGGCTAAAGCAAAAACGTTACGTGTGTTTGTAGAACCGATTTTAACAAAATCCAAAACGGATTCTACTCACTCGAGAAGAGTTGTTTTCTCATACCTTCAAAACAAGGATATTGTTTCTGAGTTATTCAGAGATATAGCTCCGAAAATTGCGGAGAGAAACGGAGGCTACACACGTATCATTAGAACTGGTCACAGACTTGGTGATAATGCGGAAATGTGCTTAATTGAATTAGTTGATTTCAATGAGCTATACTCACACGATGAATCTAAGAAAACAACAAGAAGATCTAGACGAGGTGGATCTAAGAAAACAGACGTAGTTCAAAATTCTGAGGTATCGACTGAGGAGACAACAACGGAAGAAGTTGTTCAAGATGCAGTTGAGGAGACAACAGCGGAAGAAGTTGTTCAAGATGCAGTGATTGTTGAGGAAACGGATACTGTTAATGAAGTAACCGAAGTTGAAGTATCACCTGAAACGGAAATTACTACTTCTGATTCAACTGAGTCTTCTGAGGCATCAGAGGAGTCATCTGAAGAAGAAAAGAAAGAAGAATAAACTCAATCAACAAAGTGTTAATAAAAAGGCAGTGATTCACTGCCTTTTTTTGTTTTATAAATCCAATATTTTAAGGTTAGTTTATACTTTTGTAAATAAAATTCATGAATTCAGAAAAAGCAGCGCTTTTAGTATTGGAGGATGGAACGATTTTTAAAGGAATCGCCATTGGAAAAATCGGAATCACAGAAGGGGAAATAGCATTTAATACGGGAATGACAGGTTATCAGGAGGTTTTCACGGATCCTTCATACCTTGGACAGATACTAATAATGACAACTTCTCACATTGGAAATTACGGAACTCATCCAGAAGAAATTGAATCTGAAAGTATTAAAATAGCAGGTTTGGTAACAAAGAAATTTTCAAATGGTTATTCTAGGCCCTCTGGTAATAAATCACTTCAAGAGTTGATGGAGGAAAACAATACAGTTGGTATTTCGGATATTGATACGCGAGCTTTGGTTCGTCATATTCGAAACAAAGGAGCGATGAATGCAATTATCTCCTCTGAAATCTTGGATGAAAGTGCTTTAATTGAACGAGTAAAGAAGGTTCCTTCGATGAGTGGGATGGAATTGTCTTCTAAAGTTTCTACAAAGGAGTCTTATTTAGTGGGCAACGAAACTGATTCTTTTAAAGTGGCTCTAATTGATTTTGGAGTTAAAAAAAATATTATTCGATGTTTGACTGAACGAGGTTGTCAAGTAAAAGTATTTCCGATGGATACGAGTCTCCATGAGATGAATTCATCATTTAATCCAGATGGTTTTATGCTTTCAAACGGTCCCGGAGATCCTTCTGCCATGCCTAATAGTATTCGTTTAGTTAAGGAAATTGTTGAAACCAAAAAACCTGTGTTTGGTATATGCTTAGGGCATCAAATTCTTGGATTGAGTCAAGGTTTGAAAACGGAAAAAATGTTTAATGGCCACCGTGGAATCAATCATCCAATTAAAAATTTGAAAACAGGAAAAGGTGAGATTACATCACAAAATCATGGTTTTGTGATTTCAGCAGAGAGTGTTGAAAATCATAATGAAATTAATATTACACATGTACATTTGAACGACAATACGATTGCAGGTATCGAATTAATCAATAGACCAGTATTTTCTGTTCAATATCACCCAGAAGCCTCTGCAGGTCCTCACGATTCACGCTACCTCTTTGATCAATTTATTGAAAATATGAATCATTACAAAAATTAATTATGAGTTACATTTCGAAAGTTCACGCAAGACAAATTTTGGATTCACGAGGAAATCCAACAATTGAAGTTGATGTTATTACAGCTAATGGGATTCTCGGTAGAGCAGCTGTTCCATCAGGAGCTTCTACAGGAGTTCACGAAGCTGTTGAGTTACGCGATGGTGACAAATCTGCTTATCTGGGAAAAGGTGTTTTGAAAGCGGTTCAAAATGTGAATTCGTTAATTAATGACGCATTATACGGAATGGACATTTTCGAGCAAAAGAAAATCGATTATGTAATGCTTCAGCTTGATGGAACTGATAATAAATCTAAATTGGGTGCAAACGCAATTTTAGGAACATCTTTAGCAGTTGCTCGTGCTGCTGCGCAAGAAACAAACTTGAGCCTATATCAATATATTGGAGGTGTTGGAGCTGTTACAATGCCAGTTCCAATGATGAATATCTTGAATGGTGGTTCTCACGCTGACAATTTAATCGATATTCAAGAATTCATGGTTATGCCATTTGGAGCAAGTTCCTTTTCAGAAGGATTGCGTTGGGGAACTGAAGTTTTTCATCACTTGAAAAGTGTTTTGAAGTCGAAAGGAATGTCTACAAATGTAGGCGATGAAGGTGGTTTCGCCCCAAATTTAGGTTCTAATGAAGAAGCAATTCAAGTTGTGATTGAGGCGGTTGAGAAAGCCGGATTTAAACCTGGTCATGATATGTATATTGCTTTGGACGCAGCTTCATCTGAGTTTTATAAATCAGATCGAGGAGTTTATCACTTTGAATCAACGGGAGAAGATCGAACTTCTGCCGAAATGGTAGCTTATTGGGAAGATTGGTGTAAAAAATATCCAATCATTTCCATTGAGGATGGTTTAGCTGAAGATGATTGGGCGGGTTGGAGACTAGCAACTGAAAAACTTGGATCATCCGTTCAATTGGTTGGTGATGACTTGTTTGTTACGAACTCAAAAAGACTTTCCAAAGGAATAAATGAAGGAATTGCGAATTCAATTTTAGTTAAAGTCAATCAAATCGGTTCGTTAACGGAAACGATTGAAGCCGTTAATTTAGCGACTAGAAATAGCTATACTTCTGTAATGAGTCATCGAAGCGGTGAAACAGAGGATAACACCATCGCCGATTTAGCTGTTGCATTAAATACTGGACAAATCAAAACTGGATCAGCTTCTCGAAGTGATCGCATGGCGAAATACAATCAACTTCTTCGAATTGAAGAAGAACTTGGAGATTATGCTGTATATTTGGGAAAAGATTTTCGTTTCATTAAAAAATAATCTCATGAAATATTTTGGATTTATTATTTTTATTTTTCTGTCTTTTCAAGTTTTTTCTCAGACTGGAAAGCAATATTTTGGTCAAGCTTTAATAGATGTAAAGGACGAAAAAATAATTTCCTCAATTCAATTAGAGGTTAGAAAAAACCCAAATGTTAAGGTTGTTCGAATTGATCCTTTGACTAGTCAGATTTTATTGATTACAAATGAATTGGATTCATGGAGTGAAAGAGAATTCATTTCTTTTTTTGGTGCATATTCTTCTAAATTAAAATGTGTTTTCACTGGAG
>VGML01000236.1 GCA_016866415.1 Bacteroidota bacterium
ATTTTAAGTGCATCATCGATTTGTTTTTTATCAGCCATCAACTTATTAAAACTAACGCGCTGATTTTCAAACTTCATTAATATTAGTTCGAATAGCGCCTGTTTTGCATGGCCATATCCATATCCTCCCCGAAGGTAATTTCCCCGCATTTCATTGACTTGATCATGGCAAGCTAAAAGTTTATAAAGCGCGAACACATAACAAGTATCTGGATTTTTTGGATATTCCAATGCCGTGCTATCAGATACAATTGACATGATTTGCTTACGAAGTTCTTTTTCAGGAAGAAAAATATCAATTGTATTTCCGCGTGATTTACTCATTTTTTCACCGTCAGTTCCGGGAATTAACATTGTTTCCTCTTGTATTTTTTCTTCAGGAAGAATTAATGTTTCACCATATTTCTGATTGAATCGACTCGCAACATCCCTCGTCATTTCAATATGTTGCTTTTGATCCTTTCCAACTGGAACAATTTCAGCGTCATACAATAAAATATCTGCAGCCATTAAAATTGGATAGGTAAAAAGACCGCCATTCACATCCTCCAAACGATCTGCTTTATCTTTGAAACTATGAGCCAAAGTCATGCGCTGATATGGATAAAAACACAATAAATACCACATTAATTCAGTCACTTCAGGGACATCGCTTTGACGATAGAAAATAGATTTATTGATATCCAAACCAAATGCCATCCAAGTTGCGGCTGTTGCATAGGTATTTGCTCTTAATTCATCACCCTCTTTAATTTGAGTCAACGAATGCATGTCAGCGATGAACAAAAACGATTCATTCAAAGGATTTGAAGCAAGTTCGATAGCAGGGAAAATTGCTCCCAATATGTTTCCGAGATGCGGTGTTCCAGTGCTTTGGATTCCAGTAAGAATGCGAGACATTAGTTTTTTTCTCAAAATTAGCAATAATGTCAACATGAAAAGTTAGGCGTTTTATTTAGTTCGTATATTTGAGCATGCGAATCCTTTCTGGAATATTCGGGTTAATTTGGAAAATATACATTGCACTCGTTTTTACCATATTTGCAATTATTTTCTACCCATTTTTTTTAACAATTCTGATAAACCCTAATTGGAAAAAGTGGAGTTTCAAACTTTTCTTAATATGGAGTTGGATGATGCGCATATTTTGCTTCTACGGGGTTCGAAAAGTTAAAAATTCCGAGCTACCTGAAGGTCCTTATATTATAATTGCAAATCACAGCTCCTATTTGGACATTTTTTTGATGTATTCGATTTTACCCAAACATCGATTTGTCTTTCTAGGAAAAAGTGAAATTCTCTCCTACCCGATTATTCGTACTTATTTTAAAAATTTGAACATTCCCGTTTTTCGAGGTGATAAAAGTAAAGCAGGACAATCTTACAATTTGGCATCACAAGCAGTAAGAGATGGTTGGTCGATTGTCATTTTTCCTGAAGGAGGAATTCCAGATAAACAATGTCCGAAAATGATTCCGTTCAAAAATGGTGCGTTCAAATTAGCCAAAACACTCAATATTCCAATTGTACCGCTTTCGTTTACAAATAATTACAAACTATTTTCCGACCCTACAGAAATTTTAGGTCCAGGGAGACCAGGAATTGCAAGGGTTTATCTTCATGATTTTGTTTCACAAGAACAAATTCAATTCATGGAAATTAAAGAATTGAATAAGCTTTGTTTTAATCGAATTAATGAACCGATTCTTGCCGAGCATCCTCATTTAAAAGATTAATGTTAATTTTGAATCATGAACATTAGTGAGGAAATAATTGAACATATTGCTCATTTGTCGAGGCTAGAATTTGTAGGAGAGGACAAAAATGCGATTAAAACGGATTTAGAGAAAATCATTGGTTTTATGGGTAAGCTGAATGAATTGAATACAGACAATGTTGAGCCACTCATCTTCATGTCAGACGAGCTAAATCGACTTCGAGAGGATGTGCCAAGTATTTCAATAACCCATGAGGAGGCCTTGAGAAATGCACCTAAAAAAGATTCGGACTATTTTAGAATTCCAAAAGTTTTAGAAAAATAAACGTTGAAAGTTACGGGTTTTACGTTTATTAGAAATGCCATTAAATTGGATTATCCGATCGTGGAGGCTATAAATTCCATTCTACCTATTTGTGATGATTTTGTTGTGGCAGTTGGGAATTCGGAAGATGAAACATTAAATTTGATTCAATCAATTGACCCCTCTAAAATTCGAATTCTAGAGACTATTTGGGATGATTCGTTAAGAGAAAATGGAGCGGTTCTTGCCGATGAAACCAACAAGGCATTTCAAGCAATTGGAAAAGAAAGTAATTGGGCTTTTTACATTCAAGGAGACGAAGTAATTCATGAAAAATACCTTGAAACCATACAACGCGCAATGGTTCATTACAAAGATCGAAGTGACATTGATGGCTTGTTGTTCAACTACTTTCATTTTTATGGGTCCTATGATTATGTAGGAGCATCAACCAGTTGGTATGGCGAAGAAATTCGCGTTATTAAAAATAACAAAAACTTCCATTCATTCAAAGATGCTCAAGGATTTCGAAAGAATGAAAATCAAAAACTCAATGTTGCAAAAATCCCGGCATTTGTCTATCATTATGGTTGGGTAAAAGAACCTAAAGCAATGCAATTGAAACAAGAATCATTCAATAAACTATGGCACGATGATGATTGGATGGAGGAAAATATAGTTAAGGCAGATTTTTTTGAATACGAAGAACATATTTCTCAATTAAAAGTTTTTGATGGTAGTCATCCGCAATTAATGGAAGATCGAATCAAGAGAAAAAATTGGAAATTCGATTTTGATATTTCAACAAACAAGCGAAGTTTTAAGGATAGAACGAAAGATTTACTGCTGTTTTTTGGAATAAATGCGAGCTACCGAAACTATAAACTTATCGAACGTTTTAAATAAGACTTATTTCCGATTTAGAATTTTTTCAATTTTGTAGATAATAAGTAATTAATTATTTATATTCGTATCGAACAAAATAAATTTAAATCATTATGGGACTATTTTCAAATTTCTTCGATCGGTTCAAATCTGCTGATTTTGATATTCAATCGAATCAAAAAGTTAAAACCGTACAAGCTGATTTCAAGGAAAATTTCGGTCTTACGTTGCGAGTTTACAAAGGAAAAACTTTGGCTGACCCAAATTTAACGTTCGCTCAATTAAATCAACGAACTTCCAAAGATGTAAATTGGAATGCTGACGACTTAAAGATTCGTGCCAACATGACTATCAAGCAAGTTGAAGACATGATAGATAAGCATTTTGGACTAACAGTTCAAGTTGCAAACGAATATGATACTTATTGTGTTGGTAATCAATATACTATTGGTCAAGCATCACGAAAAGAAGACCTTGAAGATTGGTGTAAAAAAGAAGGTTATGCGAATAGCGAAGAATACCTTAAAAAAGAGGGAGTAAAAGATTGGGATGAATGGTATGCAAAGAATAAAAAGTGATTTGAATTTT
>VGML01000237.1 GCA_016866415.1 Bacteroidota bacterium
GTTCGAGAAAAACGGATTTGTTGATTCAGCTTAGAATTCAACTCTAACCTCTAAAACGTCTCAGTTTTTTAGTTTTCGAAAAAGGGCTACCTTTTTTCTTCAAATTCATATTGAATTCTTTGTAGGTAATATTTCTTGTTAAAATGATATTTAAGTGATAATAGGCATCCTTGTGAGTTGGATCGCCACGTTGATCACCTATTCTAAACCAGTCTAAATTCTGATGCGCAGGATTAGAAAAATACGAGGCAATACCAGATTGCATTTTATTTGGATCGTAATAAACTCCACGAACGTCATCAATATAATCTGAAAAAGTTTTCACATAAGTGGCTTCAATTCCCAAACGCCACATACGACTGATTCCCACTCTAAAACCAATTCCAATAGGAATAGTGAATGTATACCTTTTATATAATTCGGGAGCACCTTTCAATCCTTGACCTTCTGTTCGCAGAGGTTGTAATTCATACCATTCTCCGTTTTAATATCCTTTAGGATTAAATTTCATGAGTCCAATACCTGTTAAAAAGTAGTATTGCTCATTTCTATTTTTAGCATAGTGTGTTCCTGGTAAGCGATAACAAGCTCCAAATCGTTCAACCGAATAAAAAATACATTCTATTCGCTGTTGCATTTCAAAAGTAGTAGATTTAAATTTTAAATTACGACTGTTTCTTAACGGATTTTGTGAAAGTGCATCATCCCCTTTTAAACCAAATAAACAAAAGGATGTGGTAGTTGCAAATAGTGGGTGAAAACGCTGCCTATAGCCTAGCCAAGCAGCAAAACCTGTTGATTACACGTTGATATCACGCAAACTATAGTCGGTACCGATTTCAGGTGTCCCGCCTAGGTCACCCGTAAATTGTTTTGCTCCGAGTCCATACTGCAATTCACGTTTATTTAAAGACCAATTACTTTGGGAGTTGAAGTTACTATGCTGTCCTTTCAATTGATTTAAATGTGCAAATTGCAAAATAAGCAATGAAACAATGATGCGCATGATCAAAATTAGTAACAAAGTTATGAATCAAAAAATGACTTCTTTAAAAAAATTAAATAATTACAAAAAATATTTTTAAATGATGTTACAAACCTTATCATGTTGCGTTAATAACATCAAAGAGACTGCAAGCTCTTGAAATTCTCCAAGTTAAAAACTATAAAACCAAAGGAAAATGGCAACAAATTTCGCGTACCATCAAAATGCGTTAGTTCTTCAGCAAGAATTAACCCTAATCGAAAAAGCAAAAATAAATCCTCAATTCTTTGCTCCAATTTACAATAAATATTACGAATCAATTTTTCGTTATATTAATAAGAGAGTGGATGAACAAGAGGCAGCTTTTGACATAACTTCGAATGTTTTTGTTAAAGCATTGAGCGCATTGAATAAGTTTGAATTTCGAGGTGTTCCTTTCTCATCATGGTTGTTCAGGATTGCAAAAAGTGAACTTTATCAATCTTTCAGAGATAAAAAGGCAAGTCGGACTGTCAATATTGATATGGTGACGATTGTTCAAATAGTAGATGAATTTTGTGAAGACCATTCGGAAGAAAATCGTCAAAAATTATTGAAATGTCTTACACTATTGAAAGAAAACGAACTTCAATTGATAGAGATGCGTTTTTTTGAAAAAAGATCGTTTCGTGAAATTGGTGAAATTTTGGATCTGACTGAGAATAACGCCAAGGTTAAAACATTCAGAGCCTTAATCAAGTTGAAGAAAAAATTTAGTTTACAAAACAATGAAAAAAATTAAAATTTTAGTAGATCGTATCGAACTCACCAAAGAAGAGATTGCAAAACGTCAAAATTTTAATGAAATTATTCAAAAAATTAATTTTTCTAAATCAATGCTTAAAAGCCCCTGGTTCTATGGGGCTATTGGCTTTTCCGCGCTTTTAGGATTTATTATTTTATCATCAACAAATTTCGTTTTGTAAATAATAGTTATAAATAAGTAACAGAATTTTGTATTATTAAGATTTTTAAGCTATCTTCGTGAGTCTTTAACACTAACCTACGCAAATGAAGAGAAACTTTTTATACTGTTTGTTAGCAATTTTTCCTTTAACTGTGTTGGCTCAGCATGCTAATTTCAATACCCAACGAAATTGGTCTTTGCACAAAAAAGAGTTGCAAATTGGGTTTGGTGCGACTCAATTCAATGGGGACTTAGGCGGTTCTGTTGGGTTGGGGCGTGACTATAGTTTAAAGGATATTGATATTCAAGCAACAGGAATGGCTGGATGGCTAGGTTATCGACAAAGATTTCATCCATACTTTGCTACAACGACAAGTTTGTGTGTTTTTCAATTAAAAGGAGATGATAAATGGTCGGAAGAACCAACTCGAAATATGAGAAGTTTGAATTTTCAAAGTTTGAGTTTCGAAGTTCAACAACGATTGGAATATATTTTTGCAGCCAACGAGAAATTCGGTTCAATGTTTAATCTTCCAGGTAACTATTCCAAGAAAAGTAGAAGTCAACAATATTATGTATTTGCTGGATTAGGTCTTTTGTATTTTAACCCGAAATCAGAATATATTGATGGTAAAATGGTTGCTCTGAGACCTTTGAAAACGGAAGGTCAATCGGCAATGTACAGTCCATTAACACTTACCATGCCTGTTGGATTAGGTTTTAGAATGGGGGTTTCAAGATTATGGCGTGTGGGAATTGAAGCCACTTATGTGAAAACTTTTTCTGATTACGTTGATGATGTAAGCACTACTTATGCGGATCCAGCGCAATTAAGTTCACCACAAGCTCAATATTTCGCAAATCCTGCCGTTGGTAATCCTGCCTTTAACCCTGGTGAAAAACGAGGCGATCCAAATCAAAAGGATGCTTATTATCATGTTAATTTAATCGTTACAAAAAATTTAACATATAAGGACTACGGTAAACAGCGTAAGAAATATAATCTTAAATCTTCGGGAAGATATAAAGTTTAAAACACAGAAAAGAAAAGCGAGAATTAACTCGCTTTTCTTTTTTACATTTGTTTATGTATTCTATCATTCGGAAATGTCTCTTTCTATTTGATGCTGAAAAGGTTCATTATTTTTCAACGAACGCGCTTGGTTTTATTCTTAAACTTCCATTTTTCAAGATAATTTTTAAAAATATTTTTTGTTTTGAAGACTCAAAATTAGAACGAACTCTTTTTGGTTTGAAATTCAAAAATCCCGTAGGTCTCGCTGCAGGTTTTGACAAAAATGCCACTATGTTCCAAGATTTAGAATATTTGGGATTTGGATTTATCGAAGTTGGGACAGTAACACCAAAACCTCAAGAGGGTAATGAGAAACCAAGATTATTTCGATTGAAAAAGGGTGAAGCTATTTTAAATCGAATGGGTTTCAATAACGATGGACTCGAATCAATGAAGTTAAGATTGAAAAATCGAAAGAAGAATGGATTGATCATCGGAGGTAACATTGGGAAAAATAAAATCACTTC
>VGML01000238.1 GCA_016866415.1 Bacteroidota bacterium
TGCTTAATATTTCAAATTTCGGAACGGGTACTTGTAGTTTAATTGCGAGGTTCAAAAATTCAATCTTGTTGTAAATCCTGTTGATTGTTTCCAGATTATCTGTTACTAACCTGAAGTACTTGCTTAATTCTTCTCTATTTTTCGAAATAGAATGCACGGCATGGTCGTTTGATGGTAATAAGAGCCAATTTTTTAGATCATTTTTGTTTGCTAGCTCAATCAAAAAAGGAACAAACTCTTCAGAACTAAAATCTGGACAAATGAAAAACTTTTTACAATATTTAGAATATTGAGCCAAGCATTTGGTTTTATCCAACACCCAAACAGGTATTCCCTGTTCGCCAAGAGATCTAACATTCGATAGGCCTTGAACATGTCCTTCTATAACCAAAACGCCTTTCATCACCTTCTGTAAATTTCAATTAACCTATCGGCTATTGATTCCGAATCTAAGCCCAACTGAATGAGTTTGGATCTGCCACTAGTCTGTCCTTGTTGATTTGAAAATTGCAGCGCTGAAATTATTGCTTCGCCAATGTCTTTAGCATTTGAGTTGGCGATAAAACATCCTGAAACATTGCTTAATAACCAATTAACATCACCTACTTTTGTGCTCACAATCGGTCGATTGCATGCCATTGCTTCCTTGACGATATTCGGCGAGCCTTCCCAAAGCGATGTTAAAATTATACAACTTGCGGATTGAATTTCCTTAACGATTTCTGTTTGAGAAATGTTGTAAACGACTTTTAATTGAAGATCACGATGTCCTATACTTTGTAAATATTCCATAGCAGCTTTCGCGAGAGGGAAATTCTTCGATTTACGAGATGGGTCGGCAGCGAAAAGGACTATGTTTTTATTGGTTTCCTGATTCGAATCGAAGAGGCTCAAATTCACACCATTTGGAATTACAAAGGCTTCTTTCAATTTCAACGACTCTTTCATTTTTTGAGTCTTAACAATAGTGACATCCCAAAAAAGCCGATGAAAGATTTGAATTATTAATCGTTTGAGTCCGAATATTTGGGTATCACTACCCATGAGTGAAACTATCTTTTTTGAATTATTTAAAAATAATGACGAAAGAGATAAAATGAAACCACTTAATGAATAGTGAGCATGCAGAACGTCATAGTTTGCCTCTTTTATTTTTTTTCTCAAGCTGGGAATATTTTTGAGATAACCAATAATACCTTTACCTTGGATGAGGTAATATTCAATTTGAAATCCTTTATTTTCGAGCGAAATGGCTTGATTTTTAATCAAAATACTAGGTTCTCCATTGGTTTTATTTCCGCTTCCTACGAAAAGTACCTTCATCCTTTCGTTACGTTGTAATAATTTAATGCTGACTCAAGTCGAAGATCATAAGATTCGTTTGTATTAAAATCTCCTTCTTCGAAAAACCATTTTTCATTTAAATAGAGGTATCGCCCTATGATTCCATCAACTTTCATTTGATAGCCATCTGACTGCCCAAAAATACATTGCATTTCATTTACAAGATACTCTGATGTACTTTTTTCAAACAGATCAACAGCCATTGATTTAAAGTTGAATCGGTCGGTCAATTTTTTTACGAAATCCAATAATTCAAGCGGTGGATTTTCGTAATCTTTTAATAAAGAACCACTCGTCATATTGCCCAGTAGCATTTTCTTATGAGCAAAAAAAGAATCTCCGAGTCTAACGACGCGCCATTCGTATTGATGAGAAATGTATTCTTGAAGTAAAACGAAATCTCGTTGAGCATCCATTGCGCGAGCCTTGTATACCCCATATTTTTCTATGATTTTTTTCGGCGACAACATGAGATTAAAAGCTCGGTTGATTACTTTACCCTTTTTCAAATTTGGTCCAACCCTTTTTTTTGCGCCAGTTCCTTGAAAAGTTCCTCGAATATATTGTAGTAATTCCTTTTTATTCTCTATGATTACAACTCCACTTCCAGATGCTCCTATGTTGGTCTTGGCAACTATCGGAAAAGAAGATTGCTTATTGGCAAAATTAACCGCTTCTTCCTCAAAATAGAATACGTTTGTTTTTGGATGAGGTATATTATTTGCTTTCAACCAATAAGAAAAGTACTTTTTATTCTCGTAGATTTTGATTTCATTTAGCGTGGGAAAACAGGGTATTCCGATTTGATTAACAAGAATGTCGAGTCGTTCATCGTATAAAACCTTAAATGGTGTCGTTAAACCCGATGGTTTAGCCAAAAGAAGATCAGGTTTTTGCTCTTGAATCTCTTCCAGCCATTTCTCTCGAGTTAAATCTACAACCGAATAAGAAATGTTTTTATTAATACATGACTGTACCCATCGTTCCTCCGAATTCAGTATTTCATTCTTTAAAATGACTACTTTCATTTAGAGATCAAGTTTGATTTTAATAGCAAGTCAAAAAATATCGGATTGGAAAACTTGTGCCAATAACCTTCATTAGTTTCGTGATTTCCCATTTCTAAGGATTTAAAATACTTCTCCTTATCGAAAAATTCCCAAACTTCTTCGGAAATCTCATTTGCCTTCCTCTTGACAAATTGAAAGTACCAATCATCGTATTTAAATGATGGATAATTTTTTATTTTTTTAAATGTTTTAATATATAGTCGAATGAGCGCGTAAAAAATCGCACCTTTCTGATAAACAGAAGGTTTGACTCCATTAGATAATGGAATATCCATTAATCTCGGCTCAAAATGATTCAAAAGAAGACAGTAAAGTTTAGGGTGTTTTAATTTGGAAATTTTACTATTCGATCGTCGTGTGAAATGAAAGGGTGTTTTTATCAGAACTTCTTGAAATTCTTTTGTCATAAAAACAGGAACAACCTCAGGAACAAATGTTTTAAAGATTTCAATGTCTTGAATGTGATGTATCTTCGCCACTAAGTCATAAAGAAAATAAAATGTACGATCGCCTCTTGAACTGCTCATCCAAGGCAATTTTGAAATTTCTTGTTGAAATGTAATTAATTCAATATCATTTGGAGTTTGTATGAAATAATCGAATAATGTTTTTTTAAAACTTGTTTCTATCGAATCACTATGAAATTGGTTGAAGTAGTTCGATGTAAAATAATTATTGAGTGAAAGCCCTCTGATTGATTCTCCTCCAAAATGCCCCGTAAATAATATTTTTACTGGATTTTTTGATGTGAATTCTTGTATTGCAGCTGTGCGATGTGCACGGTGTAAATGAGCTTCACCTTTGCCTCTCGAAATGGTTTCTTTTACCCATCTATCATACCAATCGACATTTATATTTTCATTTACAACATGAACAAATTTCAAGTTGAATTGCTCGCAAATCTGCTTTGCAATAATAATGTCTCGGTTTCGCGGATCTCCGTAGGTAAAACAGATAGGTTTTTTTTTCAAATAAAGTAAAACAGATAAAATTAAACGAGAATCAAAACCACCAGTAAGTGTTAA
>VGML01000239.1 GCA_016866415.1 Bacteroidota bacterium
GAAATAGGTCACTATTTTTAAGTGACTTCGGGAAACCATATTATTTTGGGCAAATTAGAGCTAGATTTTGGCATGTGGAATACACGATGCTTTACCAATTCATGAATGAAAATCACAAATCTACAAGAGCACAAAAATTTGCTGCGAGTCATTATCTGAGCTGGAATGTTACCAAAAAATTCAACCTAGGGATTTTTGAAACGGTAATTTTTCAGCCAAAAGACACACTACTTTATCGTGGATTTGATGTGGAATATTTGAACCCAATAGTTTTCTTTCGTCCACAGGAATATGCGATTGGCTCATCAGACAATGTACTTTTGGGAGCAAGTTTTTCAGTAAAACATAAAAAACAAACGCTTTATGGTCAATTGATTGTGGATGAATTTCTGCTTTCTGAAATTCGTGCAAAAAGCGGTTGGTGGGCGAATAAATATGGTGGACAATTGGGAATAAAAGGATTTTTGACTCTTATAAATGAAAAGTTCTTCTACCGTTTAGAGGCAAATGCAGTTCGGCCTTATACATATGCGCACGTTAACAGTCTTCAAAATTACGGAAATCAAAATTCAACATTGAGCCATCCATTCGGAGCCAATTTCGCGGAAATTTTGTTAGAAGCGAAATGGCAACACAATAAATGGCTTGCAAAATTATTCTCAAGTTTCGGTTACCAAGGTTTGGATGAAGAGGGAAAAAGTTACGGAGGAAATGTTTATTTACCATATATGCTCCGTCCAAATAATTATAATAACAAAATTGGACAAGGTATTCGAAATAATTTTTTCAGAATCAACCTGCATGCTGCACATAAAATAAGTGATAAAGGTTCCATTTTTGCCTTTGCAGAACTGCAGTTTCGCTATGATTCAGCATTAATGCAGAAGTCGAATTTTGTTCCATTTATTGGTATTCGCTCCTATTTGTGGAATGATTACCGAAATTACTAAAGGAAAAAAGCCCGCTCCCAATGGAAACAGGCTTTTTCTCTCGTTTGGTTCTTGTAAACTTTTACAATCCGAAGATCTGTCTGACTTCTACTTCTGTTGCATTGCGTTGTTTGCCGTCGGAATTGAGGTAGGTGCGATTTACAAGTCTCCCGTGAATGGCCACTTTTTTTCCTTTTTCACCATATTGCTCAATGAATTCTGCTAAATTCCCCCAAGCGAAAACACGGTGATATTGAGTAACGTTTCGATAATTTCCATCGTTTTTGCGTTCCGTTTTCTTCGTCTCAAGTTTGAATCGGGCAACTGATTTTCCGTTGTCGAATTTGGTAATTTGTGTGTTGGTGCCCATGCTGCCAATTAATGTAATGTAATTTCTAACTGTTGTCATAATTTGTAGTGTTATAAAAATGTAATTGTATATGTTAAGGGATCGGTATTCAACTCGATGTATGAACACCGATCCTCGTTGCGTTCCAGTGGATTTACTTCTTTAAAAATAAATCCTGTTTGTTGTGTTAAATTTGACTTAATTGAAGTTTTAAAGCAGAATCAAATCATTGATTTCTACTTCGGAGACAAATTTCTTTTGTCCTTGTGTATTATAGAATCGACTCACTAAACGGCCTTCTACCGCAACTTGAGCTCCAACGGATCCAAATTCTTCTAGAACTTTAATCCACTTTCCCCAAGCGCTGAGGATGTGCCAATTACTTCTCGACTTCATATTTCCATCTGCATCCAAATAGAATTCTTTTGTTGCAAGTGAGACTTTGGCTACTTTTCGACCATTTTCTAGTTGTGTGAACTTTGGTTCGGATGTTACTTTTCCGATTAAATTGACGTGATTCATTGAATGGTTTGAATTTGTATCTAACATAATTATAGATTTATTGAACGTTCTTAGATGATATAATTAAAAATTCGTTTAGCTCTACGACTGTGGAAAAGCGCTTCTCGCCTGTTTTAGTTTCATACGACTGATTGACTAATTTACCTTCAAGCATGACTTCCAAGCCCTTATCCAAAAGTTTTCCAACTAACTCAGCTGATTTTCCCCAAGCATTGATGTTATGCCATTGGGTGTTATCCTGCCACTGCCCGTTTCTATCTTTGTATCCCTCATTTGTCGCCAGGGTAAATCGAGCGAGTGCTCTCCCGGTTTCAAAATTCATCACTTCAGGCTTAGCGCCCAACCTTCCAATCAGAGTCACTTTGTTTTTTAGTGCATTCATGTTTGTAAAAAATTAAATTGTTTGAAAAAAAAATTAACTAAATCGAGATCAGCAATTGTTGTCTGAATTCGACACTGCAAAGTTTTCCTCTTTCCAAATCATTATTCGGTTATTTGTCGTTTATTTTCGTTATTTATTCGTTTTTTGTCGGTTAATTAATTGAATTATTGATTTTTAAACCATTTAAAAAAAATGATTAATTATTCCAAATTTCCCAACTTTTTAATGCCTGCTCCCGCAGCATGCTACTTCCATTCAGAATAGTTGCCCCATATTCTTGAGCTTTGGAAAGAAATTTTGTGAGTGGTGGATTGTAAATTAAATCAATAACTAAATGATCTTCAGTAAGAGCTTCGAAAGGAATACTCAACACTTCATCGATATTTGGATACATTCCAACTGGCGTGCAATTAACAATTACTTTACAAGCAGAAATCATCGCTTCATTGACATCTGAATAGTGAAATAAACCTTCATTTGGATTGCGAGAAACAAAAATCACATCCAAACCAATGGACTTAAATACATGGGCGACCGCTTTTGAAGCGCCACCTGTTCCAAAAATAAGTGCTCGCTCGTGATGAAACGTCAAAAACGGCTTGATACTTTGATGAAATCCAAAAGCATCGGTATTATATCCTATTCTTTTTCCATTTTTAAATGCGACCACATTTACGGCACCAATTACTTTAGCTGAATCATCTAATTCATCTAAAAAAGGTATAATTTCTTCTTTGTACGGAACCGTAACATTGACCCCACTTGGATTCAGGCTAAAAATATTCTCAACATATTGAATTGTTTCAATTTCAAAAAGTTGGTATTGGGCATCCACTTGATGTTCTTTAAAGTAAGCTTTAAAAAAATCAGGAGAAAACGAATGTTTTAATGATTTACCGAGAAGTCCGAATAATTTTACCATTGAGGCGAAGATAAACAAAAAAACCTCAGAAAATTCTGAGGTTTTGTACCCGGGGTGGGAATCGAACCCACACACCGTTGCCAGTACAGGATTTTGAATCCAGCGCGTCTACCAGTTCCGCCACCCGGGCATTCATCACTGAACAACGAGGGCACAAAGATAAACTATTTTTTATTACCAAACCGATTTAAATGGAATCATTAATAAAATCAATCCATTCTTCAACTTTTTTAGAATCTCGAATATGAAAATCACCAGACGCTTCCCTTCTTAGAGCAATCAAGGTAGCACCTGAATTAAGTTTTTGACCGAAATCATTGGCAATCGAG
>VGML01000240.1 GCA_016866415.1 Bacteroidota bacterium
TTGACGACAAATCAAAAGTTGAATTTGAGGTTGGTCCGCTAGCCAGTTTTCTTTTTGATACAAAAAATAGCATGCGTGTTGCGCCAATAGTCGCAGGAAGATTTAAAATATTACGAGGAGAGAATTTTGTAATGTATATCGGTGCAAGTTATAGTTTTGGTATCAATGCACTTGGTTTGTTATATGGAACGGGAACGTCTTTTTGATTTGTATTTTAAGTTCAAGTTAAAATCGTAATTTTGCATTCTCATTAAATGACAAAAGAAGTTCAAATTCACGATAAGCATTTTTCACTTTTTATTTCGGAAGAGGAAATTTTCGGTGTGGTAAAGAAAATGGCGAAGCAGCTCGAGTCGGATTACCAGGGAAAAGATATTTTGCTTATTGCTATTCTGAATGGTGCATTTATGTTTGCCTCAGATATTATTAAGTCCATCAAAAGAGATGCGGAAATCACATTTGTAAAAGTTAGTTCCTACAAAGGAACTCAAACCACAGGGCGAGTCGATGAATTAATTGGATTAAATAATCAAATGGAAAATCGCCATGTGATTGTGATTGAGGATATCGTGGACACAGGAATTACGATTGATAAAGTAATATCATTGATTAAAGCAAACGATCCGGCTTCCGTTGAAGTATGCACACTGCTGTTTAAACCAGAAGCATTTAAAGGAAAGCACAAACCAAAATACATTTGTTTTGAAATCCCAAATAAATTTGTTGTCGGATATGGCTTGGATTACAATGAATTAGGAAGAAATTTAAAAGAATTATATCAATTAAAAGAAGCGTAATATGTTGAATATTGTTTTATTTGGGCCTCCAGGAGCAGGAAAAGGAACGCAGTCCGAACGATTAATCGCAAAATATGACTTGGTGCATTTATCCACAGGTGATATTTTTCGATCCAATATCAAAGGTGAAACGGACTTAGGAAAATTGGCGAAAAGTTACATGGATCAAGGTCAGTTGGTTCCTGATTCAGTAACGATAGACATGCTTCGATCTGAAGTTTTGAAACATGAAAATACCAACGGATTCATTTTTGATGGATTTCCAAGAACGAATGCACAAGCAGAAGCGTTGGATGCGTTTTTAGATTCTTTGAATACTTCAATAACCTTAATGGTTGCTTTAGAGGTCGAGGAAAATGAGTTAAAAACACGTCTAATGAAACGTGCCGAGGTAAGCGGTAGGGCTGACGATGCAAATCCTGAAGTTATCGCTAATCGCATTGCTGTTTATAACAACGAAACAGCCCCAGTAAAATCGTTTTATCAAAATCAAAATAAATTTGTCGCTATTGATGGAATCGGATCCATTGATGACATTACCCTACGGATTTTTTCGGCGATTGATCCGCACCTTTAAATTTTATGGCTTCTGATAATTTTGTTGACTACGTCAAAATTCATTGCACATCTGGAAATGGTGGGGGAGGTTCTACGCATTTTCGCAGGGAGAAATACATTCCAAAAGGCGGCCCGGATGGTGGCGATGGCGGACGTGGTGGACATGTGATTATCCGAGGCAACAAACAACTTTGGACTTTACTTCACCTCAAATTTCAAAAGCACACTAAGGCTGGACATGGTGCGCATGGATCGGGAAATCTTAAAACGGGTTCGCAAGGGGAAGACGTATATATAGATGTTCCACTTGGGACAATTGCCAAAGATGCAGAAAGTGGTGAAACCGAATTTGAAATAACCGAAGATGGCGAGGAATTTATTATTCAGCGAGGTGGAAAAGGAGGTTTTGGAAATAATCACTTTAAATCTCCAACGAATCAAACGCCACGTTATGCGCAACCGGGTGAGCCAGGTGCTGAAGGATGGAAAGTCCTTGAATTAAAAGTTTTGGCAGACGTCGGTTTGGTAGGATTTCCAAATGCAGGAAAAAGCACTTTGTTGTCTGTTCTATCGGCGGCAAAACCGGAAATTGGTGCTTATCCGTTTACGACTTTACGACCGAATTTAGGAATTGTTTCCTATCGCGATTACCGTTCATTTATCATGGCAGATATTCCGGGAATTATAGAAGGAGCTCACGCTGGGAAAGGACTTGGTTTGCGATTTCTTAGACATATCGAACGAAATTCATTGTTGCTTTTCATGATTCCCGCTGATTCGGATGACATCAAAAAGGAATATAACATCTTATTTAACGAGTTGAAGCAATACAATCCCGAGCTATTGCATAAAGAACGACTTTTAGCAATTACAAAATCGGATATGTTGGATGAGGAATTGATAACTGCGCTTAAAAAAGAATTGCCAAAAATTCCTTTCGTCTTCATTTCCGCAGTTGCCCAGAAAGGTTTAACGGAACTCAAAGATTTGATTTGGAAGCACCTCAACAATGATTAATTGGTTGGAATCCATAGATCGTGCTATTCTCCTTTTTATCAATGGATTGAATACTCCTTTTTTGGACGAAGTCATGTGGTTTTTTTCCGGGAAACTCAGTTTAATCCCGTTATATTTGATTTTGTTTTACTTTCTTAAAAAGGAGAATAATTGGAAAAATTTCGGTTTGATATGCTTGGGAGTTTTCTTGACAGTTTTAATTTCTGACCAATCATCTGTTCATTTGTTTAAAGACATTTTCCAACGTTATCGACCTTCACATAATTTAGAAATTAGTCACTTGCTGCATTATTACGAGATCAAACCAGGAGATTTCTATCGTGGCGGAACCTATGGATTTATTTCTTCTCACGCGGCAAACTATTTTGGAATGCTGGGATTTGTTTTGCCTTTCTTTTCCAATAAACATAGAATTTTAAAAGTTAGTGCCATTGTAATAGGAATCATTGTTTCCTTGAGTCGCGTATATTTGGGAGTTCATTACCCTTCAGATGTTTTATTAGGAGCCGGTCTCGGATTCCTTATTGGTTGGAGCATGAATCATTTTCTTTATTCACGATTTAAATTTGCAGAAAAATGAACTGGTTAATTGTATTTGTTGGAGGTGGAATTGGAAGTGTATTGCGTTTTGGAATTGGAAAACTGATTCCGTTCAAAGGGTTATCCTTTCCTTGGGCAACATTTCTATCCAATTTTTTGGCATGCTTGATTTTTGTTGTCGCTTTAATCGCAATTCAAAAAAGCCCTAAAAACGAGTGGATTCAGCCTTTAGTGTTAGTCGGTATTTGCGGTGGATTCAGCACGTTTAGCACATTTTCCTTTGAGAATTACCAGCTTTTCCAATCGGGAAGTTATGGGATTTTATCCTTGAATGTTTTCGTTTCACTTATACTCGGATTTGGAAGTTTTTGGGTTGTGAAAACACTTTAAGTTAAGAAAATAATTTCAAAAATAAAGATTCAATTAAAAATGGAAGATAAAAAATTACGCGACCTGGCTGAATTAGGTGAATTTGGACTAATCGAGAAGTTGACAGAGGATTTTCAATTAA
>VGML01000241.1 GCA_016866415.1 Bacteroidota bacterium
TCTCCTTGAATTGAAGCCGTAACATCTGCTTTCTCAGCACATTTTGGGACAATATCAACAGAAACTGTCGGAACAGCTTGCAGTGATACTGTAAAGACTAACGTATCCAAACAGCCATTATTACTTTGAACGGGATAAGAAACCGAGTAATTTCCTGGACTTGCATAGGTTTTAATAAAATTCCATGTTGGATTTTGTTGGGTAGTACCATCACCAAAATTAATAACTCCTGAAATAGCATCCGTGGAACTAGGATTTCCTATCCAATCTTCTTGGATACTTATTAAAACATCCTCTCCATTACATAAATCCGTGCTTGAAGCAGAAAGATTAGGTATAGCATGGAATAAGTATTCCATGGTATCTGAATTAAAACAACCGTTTTCACTTACCGCATTAACCGAAATAAGCAAGGAAGATTCTGGCGCCGTTGATGTAACAAAATTTTGAATTGAAGATCCATTACCAATGATTGAATTGTTCGATACAGAGAACCAATAGACGCTATCAATTAAATCACCTGTCACATTTTGAACAGTAGAATTTAGGTCTATTTCACTACCGCATATCTCAAATGGAGGATTTATTGAAACTGACGGTAATTCATATATTGGAATAATTTCATTTGCTACGCCTGATATACATGAATTAAGATTCGCTGTTAAATTCACTGAAACCGAGGATTGACCAGTCAGTGAAGAAAAATACAAAGTGTCATTTTGAGATAAAATCACTCCATTTTCATCAGTCCATTGATAACCAAACATAGATGGGATGTTATGCCAAATCATTCCGCTTTCATTTACACACCATGGGCCATCATGAAAAATATCAGGAACTGAAGGTTGCTCAATCATGGTGATTTCTATAGTGTCAGGTAATAATATACAAGCATTAGGAAGTTGTCCGGAAACAATGTAAAGACCAGAATCTGCTAATTGTGCATTTGGTATTGTAATGGATGAACCCGTTTGATTAAAATTATTTGGGCCACTCCATGTGTAGGTAGCACCTGGTAAAACATTAGAGTTTAATTGTATAGTCTCACCTGCACAATACGTATCATTTGTTGATTGAATTTCATAACGTAAGGAAGCAAAATCACTGAAGTAACCAAAGCGACAACCAGAACTTGACCCTCCATGAATAACTCCCATATGAAACTTAATCGAATTATTTTCTATTCTCGATCCTTGTTGAACTGGAACTATCCCACTCATATCAATTTGAGCATACATCCATGCGTTGGAAGTTCCTGGTACAAAATTAAAACTAGCTCCATTAATTACACCTCCCGCCCCATTGTAAGTAAAATTATTTTGACCACCTGCTGGAACCAAAATATTCACCGCAAAAAACTCATTGGTAGAACGCGTAAAAGGAACAACATTAGAACCTGTACAAACTAATGGAGGTAAAATTGCTTCTCCCACTTCACATCCAAAACCCGACTGATGTAGTACATAAATTGAGTCTGACGCAACAATATACGCAGTTGGATTAGACAAAGTATGAACATAAGTTTGACCTAAATTTATAGTTCCAACATTAATTCCATCAATAGTTAGTGAAGTTCCATTTGATGTACCTAAAACATACACTTTATCAGGACCATTTAAATATCCTTTTAGGGCAATGTATTCCATTCCTAAAATTGAAATTGGGATTAATTGATCGCCTTGTAAATCAGCGCAACCTCCATAAGGTGTACCTTCAGCTGTATCATCATGCAGTGTTAAAGCTATTTTTTTATTTGAAACAACAGAACTTCCTGATAAATGCAAGTTTGCTGCCGTACTAGACGCTTCAGCACAATATGTTTGACCTGCATTTAGAGTAATTGTAAAAGGAATACCAGCCGTATGACCTACGATATTTTGACTTGGTATTATTGTTATTGATGTATTATTTTCAGTAGCAACAATATTAAATCCTGATCGGGCATAGGAAGCGTTGTTTAAGAAATTCTGAAATGGCGTAAGAAATGCTGTACCTAATGCATTTTTTCCTTTTAAAGCAAAAATATCTGGATTACAGTTACACGTTGGTGTCACTTCATAATAAGCTGTTATCTGAGAAGTTGCAGTAATTTTAAATCCAAAATTTAAGGTAGTATTTGCTGGTTTATTTTCTACGATATCAATCCAAGGGGTAAGGTCAAGTGTCTGAGCTGAATTAGCTGCAAGATTTAACGTTTGGACAGGGAACAATGGATTAGCAGGCTGACTAACGGTTATTGTAGCTGGATTAGCTAAAGTTGCAAAGCGAAAAACGATTGGTCTATCACCGTGATTTTGTGCAACCTCCGGAGCAACGAACCAAAATGTAGTGTCTAGTTGACTTTTGACACCAAAACTTAACATTATGAAGAAAAACGCGCAGAAAAATTCTTTCATTTATTTAGTTCGTTTAAATCAAGCTTTAAAATTAATGTTTAATCTTTAAAAATCAAATTGTTTTAATTGCATCAACACACTTCATCCCATCAATTGCCGCAGAGACTATTCCGCCCGCATATCCCGCACCTTCGGCACATGGGTAAAGATTACCGATTTGAACATGTTGCAATGTTTCTAGATTTCTAGGGATAGAAATAGGGGAGGAAGTGCGCGATTCAGGGGCATGAATTACTGCGTCATTCGTTAAGAATCCCGGCATTTTTTTTTCAAAATCAATAAACGCTTTTCGTAATCTCTCAACTATAAATTTTGGAAAAATTTCATCCATTTCAATGCTCTCAATTCCAGGATGGTATGAAGATCTCGGAAAATCAACGGATTTCTTTTTCTTGATAAAATCTAGCAACCTTTGCGCTGGAATTTTTTGATTTCTACCTGCTAACTCCCAAGATTTGTGTTCTATTTCCTTTTGAAAGTCAAGACAGACAAAAGGGTCTCTCTCCTTTCCGCGAAAGTCTTCTGGAAAAACACTCACCACAATTCCCGAATTTGAGTATGGATTATTCCTTTTGGATGGCGACCAACCATTGGTTACAACCTCGTTCGATTCTGTTGCGCATGGAGCAATAATTCCTCCAGGGCACATGCAAAAAGAATAGACACCGCGGTCTTCGACTTGTGTCACTAAACTATACGATGCAGGAGGAAGATAATCATCGTTTAATCTACCGTGGTATTGAAGTTGGTCAATTAAATCCTGGGTATGTTCAACTCGTACGCCGAGTGCGAAAGGTTTTGCTTGAATTTCAATTTTTTTTCGGTGTAATAATTCGAAAATATCGCGAGCTGAATGACCCGTTGCAAGAATTATGTATTTAACGGGATACTTTTCTGATTTATTAATTTCAATGCCTTTAATCTGATTTCCTTCCAAATTAAGATCTGTCAGTTTTTTTTCGAAATGAATTTCACCCCCACAAGCAATGATTTTTTCTCGAATAGCCGTTATTATTTGAGGAA
>VGML01000242.1 GCA_016866415.1 Bacteroidota bacterium
AACCAATTGTTTTTCGATGTTTATTTCGAATTCAATTTCATTGATTCGATTAATTTCTTTCAGGCCAAATGACTTTGAAATCAATTCGCAAGCTTCATTTAATCGATCAACTTCAATTTTTACGACAATCTCTTGTGCGTTCAATAATTCCTTCACATCTCCTTCAACGATTGTCTTTCCTTTATTAATGATTACCATGCGATTAGCAATCAGCTCAATTTCAGAAAGTTGATGAGATGACAACAAAACTGTTTTATTTTGTTCCGTTTTCAACCTTAAGATTAAATTTCGAATTTCAACAATTCCTTGAGGATCTAATCCCGTTGTGGGCTCATCCAAAATGATTAAATCCGGCTGATGCAGCAATGTTTGAGCAATTCCAAGACGTTGTTTCATTCCGTGAGAAAAACCACCGATTTTATCTTTCCCTCTTCCTGAAAGACCAACAAATTCTAGCATTTCCTGAATTTCTTTTTTTGAGACAGTTGCGCCAGAAATACGAGCGAAAATCTCCAAGTTTTTCTCTGCCGATAAATATTTATAAAAGTCTGGTTTTTCAATAATGGAACCAATTTTTGAAAGAATTTCAGATCGATTTTTATCATAGGACTTTCCAAACATTTCAATGGTGCCAGAGTCATTTTTTATGAGAGAAAGCATGCAACGAATAGTCGTACTTTTCCCTGCTCCATTTGGTCCAAGAAAACCGAATACATCTCCCCTATTTACTTTGAAGGAAACATCACGAACTGCCTGAAACGAGCCAAAACGTTTGGTTAAATGATCAACTTGAATAATGGTTTCAGAATTCATCAGGTAAATTTATGTTTTGTTAAATTACAATTTTTCAAGTATATAAAAAGTAATATTGTTCTTTTGTTCTTAACAAACTATTTTTGTTTTCAAGTACAGTTATTTTTTTTAGATATTTGAGCAGTATTTGGCTAATTAATTCGTTGCATCGTGTTTGGTTTTAAAAATAAATTTGGCTTCTCCTTCTCATGGAAAAGGCTCTTTGGGTTAAGCGGATTTAGAAACAGTGTTTCCCGAAAAACTGGAGTTCCAACAACACGTGGAGGAGTTGAACGTAAAATAGGACGTTGGTTTTTAAACTTTTTATTCAGAAGAAAATGAGTGATAGCACAAGTAAAGGAACAGGAAGAACATCAATGATTATGTTAATTGTTTATTTGCTCTCATCCGTTTTTGCAGGATTACTCTTCAGTTTAATGGCAATAAAAGCAAAAGCCTCAGGTGGCTCCGCCATAGGCTGGGGGATTTTATCCTTCATTTGTATTGGAATTTTTGGATACATGGGTTATGGCTTTTTGCTAACATCAAGTCCTACGAGTGATTCTTTCTGGTATTATTTTGGCATCATATCAATCATTTCAAATGCGCTTGCGCTATTAATTCTTATTTTAACTTTGTTTAAAAGTAATTAATGGTTTATTTTATGCCATTTTAAATCAAAACTTGTTTCAAATGACAAAAAGAAAATCAAGAAAATGGAGCAATCCCATTTCATCACTTTTTCGCAAAAAAATTGATGATCAAAATTATGAACACGACGCAAGTTTGAATCGTGATTTAGATTCATTTGGCATCAAATTAATCAAAATTGTCGGCGCAGTTGGAATAATCTTAGGACTTTTAATTTTGATTGCTTTTTGGATTTGGGTTATTCGTTGGCTTTATCAAGTTTGGTGATTTTCTTATTGATTCAAAATTCCTTTTTTTATATCCCGATTTCGATTGTTACATTTTCTATTGAATAGCAAAATTTAACTATTTAAAATTTTATCTTTGACTTGGTGAAGAAAGAAGTTCAAACAAATAATTCATTTATAAAATATACATTAAGTGTAATATCTAATTTGAATATTTTATTTTTTATGAATTTGTGTTTTCATTCGCAATTTTATGTTTATGGTCAAATTGTGAGAACAGATGTAATAGATCTTAAAGATTCTCTAGCGCAGGTAAAAGATACAGCCCTAATTGATTCACATCCCGATTTAATTCTTCCACTTTTTCAATTAATCGATAAGGACACGATTGCATTAGATCCAAATGATGAATTGATTTTTGATAGCTATGTCGCTTTAGGCAAACCAGGAGTTTATGATGCGCTTCATTCGTTCAATTATAGGAGAAGTGACAGGTTTGGTGGGTACATCAATGACAAGGTGAATGCTGGATTGGAGCGTGTAAGACAAAAGGGATATAAATCAGACATTAAAAAACTTTATTCAAATAGATCCGTTAACATTAACTGTTTATTGGTTCGCAATCGTTGGTCCAAGTCGTGATGGTTTTTCATATGTCCGAATGGATAGCCGAGGCTCTGCGGGAGGCTATTTACGAGCTGTTCAAAAGCAGTTACCTAGAATGCATAAGTTGTATCCGGATTTAAAACCAGTCAAGTTTCTCGAATTCAATGAGGACGTAATTGTTTGTTATACATGGGATGGGGAAATGCTAGAACATTACTGTAACATGTTAAACATTCAACAGCATTTTTATAAATATCGAAAAAGATATGATGATGAAAAATCGTTAAAATCTGAGAGTTTACTTGATTTGATTTTTCAAGATGAAACAGAGAAGGATACAACATTTTCTGAACCAAATCAAGTAAAGGACTCATCTCTTGTTCAAAATAAAATAATCACTGAATCACAAATTAAGGAACAAAAAGTAGTTTCAAAGAAAAAAACTGCTATTCGCTACTACAAAGTAAAATCGGGCGATACACTCTCGGAAATTGCTGAAAAATATCATACTTCTATCGCCAAAATCAAAAAAATAAATAACATGAGAGGTGACAACTTACGAATCGGTCAATTACTCAAAATTCCTTACTAATTGCTCTTTCGATAATTTTTATGGCTTGATTGAGGTTTATTAGCAGTTGATTTGTTGATAAAAACCAATCACACAGTCCTAATTCTATTGTTGAAGTATCTAATTTTGTTCTGTAAATCAAATTTTGATCAAAATCTAATTTTATTATGGCTGATATTTTTGAAAAAATCAAAGCAAATAGAGGTCCAATTGGTATGCATGCCAAAGAATCTCATGGTTATTTTACTTTTCCAAAGCTTGAGGGGGACATAGGCCCTCACATGAATTTTAGAAGTAAAAAACGTCTTAATTGGTCTTTAAATAATTATTTAGGATTGGCAAATCACCCCGAAGTTAGAAAAGCTGATGCCGAAGCTGCCGCTGATTTTGGTTTTGCGATGCCAATGGGAGCAAGAATGATGAGTGGGAATTCCAATTATCATGAACAATTAGAGGCTGAATTATCAGCTTTCGTAGAAAAGGAGGATACGATTCTTTGTAATTTTGGATATCAAGCAATAGTTTCCGCAATCGATTGTTTAGTTGATCGTCACGATGTTATTG
>VGML01000243.1 GCA_016866415.1 Bacteroidota bacterium
ATACCAAGTTAAATTGGTCGCGACAAACAATACTTATTATATTGACAAAAAAGACGCTTTTGCCCACGATGTATTGCTTTGCGTGAAAGACAGTGAGTTGATTGAGACTCCAAAAGGTCGCGGTCGCGGATTCCGATATGGGCTTGAAAATGATGAATATTATTTCAAATCAACCGAGGAAATGGTTGCCATTTTTGCCGATGTTCCCGAAGCTATGCAGAACGTTGAAGAAATCATTTCAAAATGTGAACCTTATCGATTGGCGCGGGAAGTATTGCTGCCGGCTTTCGATATTCCTGAAGAATTCAAAGCCTTGGAAGATTTGGTTGATGATGGGAAACGTGGAGAAAATAATTATTTGCGTCATTTAACGTATAAAGGAGCTGAAAAACGCTATCCCGAAATGACGGATGAAATTCGTGAACGAATTGATTTTGAATTAGCTACGATCGAACGAACGGGATACCCAGGATACTTTTTAATTGTGCAGGATTTTTGCCAAGCTGCACGCGATATGGGTGTAGCAGTTGGACCCGGACGTGGTTCTGCAGCAGGTTCAGCAGTTGCTTATTGCATTGGAATTACAAATGTCGATCCTATTGAATACGATTTGCTATTTGAGCGTTTCCTAAATCCAGATCGTATTTCGATGCCTGATATTGATATTGATTTTGATGATGAAGGTCGTGGACGCGTAATCGACTATGTAATCAATAAATACGGAGCAAATCAAGTAGCTCAGATTATCACTTATGGAACAATGGCAGCGAAATCGGCAATTCGAGACACAGCGCGCGTGATGAATTTATCCTTGCCCGAAGCAGATAGATTGGCTAAAATGATTCCGGACATCTCACTGAAAAAGTTGTTCAGCATGGATGAGTTGGAGTTAATTGATAAATTAAAAAATCAAGAAGCCGTAGCCAACGCAAAGGAATTAAGAAGAATAGCTTCAGGAACTGATTTACAAGCTCAAGTACTTCAAAAGGCAACGCAAATTGAAGGTTCCGTTCGAAATACAGGTATTCACGCCTGTGGAGTAATCATTACGCCAGATGACTTGACCAATTTTGTTCCTGTAGCGACAGCCAAGGACTCTGATATGGTTTGCACGCAATACGATAACTCGGTTGCAGAATCAGCAGGCTTGTTGAAGATGGATTTCTTGGGATTGAAGACTTTGACTCTAATCAAAGATGCGGTAAAATATGTGAAGCAAACGCAGGGAATCGACTTAGATCCGGACAAATTTCCAATTGACGATGCAAAAACCTACGAGCTTTTTCAAAAAGGTGAAACCGTTGGGATTTTCCAATACGAATCTCCTGGAATGCAAAAGCATTTGAAAGAATTGAAGCCAACAGTTTTTGCGGATTTGATTGCGATGAATGCACTTTACCGACCTGGACCAATGGAATATATTCCTTCTTATTGCAAGCGAAAGCACGGTGAAGAGGAAATCGTTTATGACCTCGCCGATTGTGAGGAATACTTAAAAGAAACATACGGAATTACGGTATACCAAGAGCAAGTAATGTTGTTATCCCAAAAATTGGCAGATTTCTCAAAAGGTGAAGCAGATACCTTGCGAAAAGCAATGGGAAAAAAAGACCGAAAAGTACTGGATAAAATGAAGCCGACGTTCATCGAACGAGCATGTGGTAAGGGGCATAAATCGGAAACGCTGGAAAAAATTTGGAAAGATTGGGAAGCATTTGCATCCTACGCTTTTAATAAATCACATTCCACATGTTATGCTTGGGTCGCCTATCAAACGGCTTATTTGAAAGCGAATTATCCCGCGGAATATATGGCGTCGGTTTTGAGTAACAACATGAGTGACATCAAATCAGTTTCCTTTTTTATGGAAGAATGTCGCCGAATGGGAATTGCAGTTTTAGGTCCGGATGTAAATGAATCAAACCTAACGTTTTCCATCAACAAAGCAGGTGCGATTCGATTTGGACTTGGTGCTGTGAAAGGTTTAGGAAGCGGCCCGGTAGATGCCATTATCGAAGAGCGAACGAATCAACCATTTACTTCCATTTTTGATATGACAAAGCGTTTAAGTTCAACAGCATGCAACAAACGCGTTTTGGAAAGCCTAGTATACTCAGGTGCGATGGATTCGTTTACTTCCGTGCATCGAGCTCAGTATTTTGCAATGGATCCATCAGGTAAATTATCGTATATTGAAATTGCTCTGAAATATGGATTAAGTTCCAAAAACGATTCGAATTCAATGCAATCAGATCTATTCGAAAATAGTTCTGACGCGGTAATTCCAGAACCTGTTTTCCCAAAATGCGAAGAATGGCCAAGTATTTACAAATTGAACAAAGAAAAGGAAGTTATCGGAATATTTATTTCAGGGCATCCACTCGATGACTTCCGCATTGAAATTGAGTCTTTTTGTAATGGAAATGTGTCTATGCTAAATGACCTTACCCCGCATAAAGGACGTGATTTATTGATAGCCGCAATCGTTTCCTCGAGTGAACATCGCTTCACGAAATACGGTGATGGATTTGGCTCTTTGACGATTGAAGACTACAACGATTCATTCCGATTGAACTTATTCAAGGAGAATTATTTGCGTTACAAGCATTTCATGGAACCGGGGACGTTTATCGTCATCAAAGGTCGAGTAGAAATTCCAAGACATCGAACAAACGTAGAATTTGTCGTGAATAGCATCGAACTTCTGAATGACTTACGTGAAAAACGCACGAAAAACTTGCAATTGAAAGTATCAAGTAAAACCTTAGATCAATTGATGATTGATAAACTCAATGGTTTGTTTACGAAAAATGAAGGTTCGTGCCCAATCCAATTTACGATTTTTGATACCATTGAAGGAATAGAAGTCAATATGCCATCCCGTTCGATGCGTGTAAAACCGAGCAATGAACTTTTCAAGGAACTCGCCAAAATGGACATCGAATTTCGTTTGAATTAATTGAGGTGAAAGCTGTCGTAAAAATTTTTCTAATTCCCATTTTACTTTGTCTATTAGACATTTTTGTGCGTTGGGAGCTATTAGCCAGATACAGCGACAATCAATTAATTTTTTATATGAGCTCGTTGTTTATTTCAATTGGATTTTTTGTTTTCATTTTGTTGCTGCTGAAGTCACTTGAAACCAAACCTATTTTCTATTTTGGAATTGCAATCATTGTATTTCCCTTGCTTCTATTTTCCTTTTTTGGATCTTACACATTTTATTCTTTGAATGGAATTTTCCCTAATTACTACACGTTTCTTTATTTCAAAACAGAACCCAAAAGTGCGATGATGATTATTCGGGATGTAAGTGGATGGAAAGAATTGATTGGTATTTTAATTGGAATTCTTGCTTTAATAGCTACGATTCGTTGGTATACAAAAAAACACGTTACCTCGATT